>NZ_OZ012608.1:0-41587 GCF_963942435.1 Shinella sp. WSD5-1 | reverse complement strand
CCTAGTAATTTGCGCGCGGCGCTGACCAGCGAGCATGTCCGCAGCAATGACCGTCTGGCCCGCTTTGTCGGCGTGGACGCCTATGAGGCCGCAGGCGGCAACGTGCTGCGCGATCTGTTCGCGGAGGACGACGCGACATTCTTCACCGATCGGCCATTGTTGTTGAGGCTGGTGGGCGAAAAACTGGAAACGGTCGCGGAAGAATTTTCGCCGCAGGGCTGGAAATGGGCGGAGATCAGCATCGACGGCGGCAGCATCCACAGCGCCGGATATGGCCGGATTTACCCGGAGCGCCGCGACCATACCGACGAGGAGCAGGCCGAATCGTCCGCTCTTGCCGAGGCTTTTGACGAGCTGGCCGCTCGGATCGAGGCCTATGCCGAGGGCGATCCTGAAATCGCGGCCGACGAGGCGCGGCTTGCCGAAATCGAACAGCGCATCGAGGCGATCAGGGACGCGACGGAAAGTTTTCGGCCGGAAGAACAGGCCCTTGCCGGTTGCCTTGTCGCAGTCGCCTATGACGGTTCCCTTCAGGTGACGCGCGGGCTTGTGAAGCCGGAGGACCGCAAGGCGCTGGACCGGCTGCGTGATGGTGCTCGGAATGGGGACGATGCTGGCGAGGCCCCTGCCCTGCCCGATGCGGCCGAGCCCGCCGAGCCGTCCGGATACTCCGCCACGCTCATCGAGGAACTGACGGCAGTCCGCACGGCAGCACTTCGCGTCGAACTGGCGAACCGTCCGGAGATCGCGCTTGCCGCCATGCTGCATCCGCTGGTGCTGCGCTGTTTCCATGACGGCTACCAGTATCTGCGCATGGATTCGGCCGTCGAGATCAGGGGCGAGCGCAAGGCGCTGGACCCCTGCATCAAGGAGCCGGAAGCCTGCCGAGCGCTTGCCGGCTGGAAAGAGATCGTGGGCGGATGGGGCCATCGTCTTCCCGGCGACCCAGCCGACCTTTGGGAATGGCTCATCGAACAGCCGACCGATGTCTTGACCGAGCTTCTGGCGGTGGTCACGGCGGCGAACCTCAATGCGGTGTCCGCCCGATATGACGCCAGCCGCAGCCGCATCGAACAGGCCGATCAGATCGCAAGAACCGTTGCTCTCGACATGCGCGCGTGGTGGACGCCGGATGCGGAATTCCTCGCCCACCTTTCCAAATCGACGATCGCCAGCATCATGCGCGAGGCCGGTTGCTCCGAGGATGCAGCCAGGGCGATCGAGCGCGCCCCAAAGGCCGAGGCGGTAGCGCAGGCGACAAGGGAACTGGACGGCAAGGGTTGGCTCCCCTCCCCGCTCACGTTGCCCGATGATGATGATGCCGCTCCGGCCGAGGACCGGAATAATGATGCCGATAATGACAGCACGACCGACACCATGCAGATCGCGGCCGAGTAAGCAGCAAGACTTCCTTGCACAACAGAAAACGCCCGGAGCGCACCGCTTCGGGCGTTTTCTATTGGCGCGGGGGCTGACCCGGGCCGGGATCGACCCGACCGGGTCAGACGAGGGGTGCCCCATAGCCCCGCCCCTCGTGCTCCCCTCCCACCCCTGGCCGAGATTGAGTCGGGCGCGATTCGTGCCTGATTTGCACCCGGCCAGTGTCGGCGGCGGAAGCGATACTTCATGTTTTCAACGACTTGAACCAAGGCATTGCAGAATCAGCGATTTTAGCGTTGCATGCAACACATGAGTCGCTTGGACCCTGCCACAGCCCGCGAGAGACTTATCGCTCATAGAGAGCGACGGCGCGCGGCTGGCCGGGTGCTGGTGACGACCGACCTTCCGGGGGACCTGGTTGCTCTTGTCGATCAGACCAAGGAAGAACGCGGCGCGTCAGCACGCGCGGCGATCATCGAGGAAGCATTGAGGTTTTATTTCGAGCAGAAGCAGAGGGCATAAAAGAAAAGCGCCCGACCGTTAGCAGCGGTCTGGCGCTTTTGGATTTCGGAACCGGCTAGATTGGAGGGCTCCCTAACTCTCCCCCAATTTAGCCGAGCAGACCCCGCCCCGCAAGAGTGATTCTTGCAGGGACCGGCGAAGCTTTGTCCGCCGTCCACAGTGTCATGCCCTCCCAGGACGGAGAGGACGAAGGACCATGTTTGAACAGATAGGGACGGTGCTCACGGGAGCGCCGGCCGGACGGGAGCGCACGCCCGTCCGAAGGCATAGCCGTGCAGCGGGACGCTGCGAGGGCGTATTCTGGCGCCGCACCGATCGTCAGGAGGTCCGCAAGATCCTTTTGGCGGCGCGGCGCTACGAGCTGGCGCTACGTCAACCCGGATCGCGCAATGGTCCGCTCGGCTCGGTGGCGATCGAGATACTCGAGCTCATGGGCAATCTGGTGAATTTTCGCACCGGCCGGCTCGATCCGTCGATTGAAACCCTCAAACGCTATCTCAGGCGCTCGCGTGACGCGATCGTCAATGCCTTGAAGAACCTTCGCGCCCACGGCTTCCTCGACTGGCTGCGCCGCTATGTGCCGACCGGCAACGAGGGCCGCGGCCCCCAGGTGCAGCAGACCAGCAACGCCTACCGCCTGTCATTGCCGGCGCGGGCTTTGCGGCTTCTCGGTCGCCGCGCCGAGGCCCCTCCCCTTCCCGATGACCACAGCGACGCCCTGGAAGCCCGTCAGGACGCGCTGAAGGCGCACCAGGACAGCCTGCCGCCCGATGAGCTGCCGCTCTTCGTGCTGGGCGATAGCCCCCTTGCTCAAAGCCTCGCGAGGCTAGGAAAGATGGTGAAAGAACGTGAGTCCGCCAAGCGGACTGAATCCCAACTTGGTTCTATTCCTATAAGGGAAAAATAGAAACGGACGCCGCTGTCCGGGCTGCTTACGCAGCCCTGCGGCGGTTCCGGCCCGCTTATAGGGCGGGCCGGGATGCGGAACCATCAAAAATAACCGCCAGCGACAGGACTCGCGGCAATGTCGAATGGGCTTTCGAAGAAGCTGCGGCAAGGGTAGTGCATAAATGTGATAGCGGATTACTAGCTGTTAGCATTTTATAAGCTGATTGCTAGTCGCGAATTAACAGCTTATAAATCAACTGCTGCTAACATGCTGCTAGCTATCAGATGACTGGAGGGCAAATGGCCGTCATATCGTTTGTTTCGAGCAAAGGCGGGGTCGGAAAAACGACTTCCGCCGTTGTGCTTGCCGGTGAGTTCGCGGCAGCCGGGCGCAAGGTTGCGTTGATCGACGCGGACCCCAACAGGCCGCTTGAAGCCTGGTCAAGGCTTCGGCCGCTGCCCGAAACCCTACGCATCATAGTCGATGACTCGGCCGAAACCATCATCGACACGATCGAGGACGCCCGCGCAGACGCGGATTTTGTGATTGTCGATCTTGAAGGCACGGCAACGGATCGCATCGGTTTTGCCGTCGCGCGCTCGGATTTGGTCCTGATTCCGCTGCAAAGCTCGGTTCTGGACGCGGCCGAGGCCGCGAAGTCGGTCAAGTTGGTCCGCCAAATGTGGAAGGTGGCGAACCGGGTAATCTCTTATCGCGTGTTCTTTACGCGCGTGCCGCCGGCGATCCGCGAGCGCACGGCACGCGACATAGAACGGCAGTTTTCCGGCGCTGCGGTTCCGGTGTTGCCGGCCACTTTGATCGACCGCGCGGCCTATCGAACTCTTTTTTCCCTGGGAGGCACGCTGCACGAGCTAGAAACGTCCGATGTGTCTGGACTGGTAACCGCCAAGGAAAACGCGCGCGAATACGCGCAAGCCGTCATCAATGCCACCAGGGGAGGGGACGCATGACCGGCGACGAAAAGAAGCGCGCCACGCTCGACTTTGGCGATGAGCTGGAAACGCCGCTGGTCCCGCCCGTCGATCCGAATGCGGTCAAGGCCGCCACACGCGCGGCGGGATTTCGCGAAACCCCGAAAGCCTCGGATCTGTTTCCATCATCTCCCGGCCGGCCGGCGCGCCGCACGCGGCGCAAGACAGGCCGCACAGAGCAGTTTGCGACACGGCTGCGCGCCGATACCCTCGAAGCGATCTACGCCTATGCCGACCGCCATGAGATCACGCTTGCCGAGACGATCGAGCGGGCAATGGCGGCTCTTAGAGACGATGAGGGGTGAATACCTTGAAGTGTAACGCTAAGTGCCATATATAGGCGGATGAGGAAATCGCGTGAGGGTTTTCAAAGGCAGCAGGTTTCAAAAGTTTGCCCGTAAGGAGAATATCTCCGACGCCATGCTGTGTGAAGCAGTAGAACGCGCTGAACGTGGCCTTATAGATGCCGATTTAGGAGCCGGTCTCATTAAGCAGCGGGTCGCACGGCCTGGCGCTGGAAAGTCTGGCGGCTTTCGGACGTTGATTTTCTTCCGAACGCAGACAAGGGCCGTTTTTGCCTTCGGGTTTGCCAAGAGTGACATAGCGAATCTCGAAGATGACGAAGAAGCGGCCTTCAAGAAGGCGGCGAAGCTGGTGCTAAGTTTTACCGATGCGCAGATGCACGCCGAAGTAATAGCCGGCCGACTGATAGAGGTGAATTGCAATGGCCAAGGGTTATAAAAGCGAGGCGATGGCGGCTATCCACGAGATGATGGAAGGCTTCCATCAGAGCGGCGCTATCGACAAACAGACAATGCGAGAGTTTGACGAGGCGTGCCTTACGGCTGTTGAAACGCTCGCGCCGGAGGAAATCCGCGCCATTCGGGAGCGTGAGCGTCTGTCTCAACCTGTTTTTGCCCGCTACCTCAATGTGAGTAAGGGTCTGGTGTCGGATTGGGAGCGCGGCGTGAAGAAGCCGGGAGGCCCGGCGTTGCGGTTGCTTACGGTGGTGCAGAAAAAGGGACTTCAAGCCATCGCTTAAGGTTCTGCATGTTGGTCAGCCGCCGGCGGAAGCCGCGATCGGCCCGGAGGCGACCGCGCTTTCGAATCGCGCCGTAGGTTGCCGGAGGGCCGTTCTCAGGAAGGACCCGGCGCTATTAGCGCCGGGTCCGTTTGCCCTCATCCCTGGTCAAATATGCCGCGGAATTCAGGATCGGCGTAATATTGCAGCTTGCCGGCGACGATCGGGCGTTGCCCGGCGATGAAGAGCAGTTCGGTATGCTGGGGGAGGTTGCGGACCTCATCGGGCGTGAGCAGCGGCCGGCCGACATGCTGTTCGCCGAAGGTGAGGCCGGACTTTTCGGAATCGAGCGCGCGGCTCATGGGCTTGAACACGACGGTCTCCTGGCCGAGCAGATCGGAGACGAGGCGGGCGCTTTCATGATCGTTGACGCCGAAGACCTGGAGGACGCCGGCGTTGGAGAGGAAGGTGCCGGCGCGCTGCCCGTAGGTGGCGCGAAGCTGGTGGACGTCCTGCAGGATCGGCCAGAGCTGGACGCCGTAGCCGGCCATGAGGCCCATGGCGCGCTCGACCGGCGCAAGATGACCGAGGGCTGCGAACTCATCGAGCAGATAGAGGACCGGCCTGGTCGACGCGTCGGCCGGCCGGGCGGGGGAGGTTGCGGCGGTCCTGGCCATGTCGGTGAGGCTTTGCGTGACGAGCAGGCGCAGCCATCTCGAATAGCTCCCGAGGCGATCGGGCGGCAGAACCAGGAAGACGGTCGCGGTATGGCGCTTGAGATATCCGAAGGCGAAATCCGACCGGCCGAGAACCGCGGTCATGCGCGGACTGTCGAGGAAATGGGTGTGGCGCTGCGCGGCCGACAGCACGCCGGCGGCTTCCCGGTCAGATTTGCCGAGATGACGGTTCGCGGCGCGGGCGATCAGGCCACCGGCCGCGGCTGACCGCTGCATTTCCTTCAGGAGCGCAGTGAAGGTTTCGGGGGCAAGGGTGAGGCATTCGCGCAGGGTGGCGAGCGTTCGCCTGTCCTTGGGCTCGTGGGCGACGATATGGAGGATCATCCCGGCGATCAGCGCCTTGGCTTCCTCATTCCAGTGCGCCTCGCCGACAGCGCCTGGCTCATCATGGACCAGGGCGTCGGCAAGGGTATTTACATCCTCTGCAAAATCGAGGCCGGCGGGATCGAGCGCATCGAGGGGATTGTAGGCGGCCGATGGTTTGCCGGTTACGCCAAAGGGATCGAGGACATAGACCGGCCCGAAGTTTCCTCGCGCGCGGCCAGCGATCCTGGCGTTCTCGCCCTTGGGATCGATGCAGATGATGGAGCGATCGGCGGTGAGCAGATTCGGGATGATCGTGCCGACGCCTTTTCCGGTGCGCGTCGGCGCCATCGTCATCAGGTGCGCGGGACCATCATAGCGCAGCAGCTTTCCGGTCTTTCCGTCGCGGCCGACGAGCAGGCCGGATTCCTGGCGGGTGAGGGGAGCGATTTCCGCCTTGGTGGCGAAGCGGGCGGTGCCATGCGTGTCGCCGTCCATGCCGCCGAAATGCTCGATCATGGGATTGGTCAGAAACCGGAAGGCGAGGACAACGAGAAAGGCGGTTATCACCACATCGGCGGCGATCCAAAGCAGGTCGCCCGGCTGCAGGCCGATCGCGTCCAGAAGGTATCTCGCGCCTAAGAACAGGGCGATGGCGACGATCAGAAAGAAGAAGCCGAGTTTCAGGACGTAGGGGCCGGCCCGAAAGGGAGCGGCGATCAGCGCGGCAATCGCCCACACGGGATCACGGGCGGTTTGGCGCATCATGTTCTTGAATGCTGCCCATGCAAAGGTTGCCTGGTTCACGATGCAGCTCCGTCGGTCCTCGGAGTGCCGGTAGGCGCGGCAAGCAGATCGTCGAACAACTCCTTGTCGGCATCGCGGGTGAGAAAGCCTGGCAGCTCGCGGCGCAACCAGTCGCCGAGGCGCTTTGAGAATTCCTCGTCACGATCGGATTCGAGGCGGTGCAGCACGAGCGCGCCGAGCAGGATCTTGCGGCGCGTGTCCCTGACGCGTTCCTGTTTGGAGAGCCTGGCCTGTAGCGTCTTTCGCTGCGCATCCAGTTGCGCCAGCCGTTCCTCGATTGATTTCCGGGCCATAGGCATTCGTCTCCTGCTTTTGTCGCCGACGTTCTAGCGAGACCTGTCCAGCAGGCCAACCGTTCCAGGTCATCAATCCACCATTTCCGCAATATCAAATGTCGAATTCGACAGTCTACATGTGATCCGCCAGCGCTGTTACAGCGCGCTACACCATAACGAAAAGAGCGAAGCGAAGGAAGTTTTAAGGGCGCACTTACGACTTGCTGCGCAAGTCAGTGCTTGATAGCCTGCGATTCGTTTTCGGGAACGCGCAATTTGGCGATCTATCATTGCAGCATGAAGCCGATCGCACGGGCTTCGGGAAGAAGCGCGGTCGCGGCGGCTGCTTACAGAACCGCGACGAAGATATTGAACGAGCGCGACGGCCTGGTGCATGACTTCACCCGCAAGGAGGGCGTCGAGCATTCCGAGATTGTTTTGCCTACGGGCTCAGATGCCGAATGGGCGCGCGATCGGGCGGCTTTGTGGAACGCGGCGGAGAAGGCGGAGGTTCGAAAAGACGCCCGTGTCGCCCGCGAGTTCGAGGTTGCCTTGCCGCATGAACTGTCGGCCGAGCAGCGGGTTGCGCTAACGCGGGACTTTGCCCAGGGCCTGGCCGATCGCTACGGGACGGCGGTGGATTTCGCCATCCATGAGCCGCACGGGGCAGGGGACATTCGCAATCATCATGCGCATGTGATGATGACGACGCGGCGGGTCGAGGCCGACGGGCTTGGCGACAAGACGGCGATCGAATTGAAGAACGCGCGGTTGCTTTCGGACGGTCAGCCGACTTCAATGATGCAGCTTCGGGAAATCCGGCAGTCCTGGGAGCATCATGCGAACGAGCATCTGGCGCGGGCCGGCATCGAGGCGCGTATCGACCATCGTTCTCACGCCGAGCGGGGCCTTGAGATCGAGCCAACCGAGCATATGGGCGTTCATGCCTCGCAGATGGACAGGCGGGGCCTGGCCGTATCCAGAACGAGGTTGGATGCTGAGGCGGCGACACGCAACGCCGAGCTGATCCGGAAAAAGCCGGAGCAGGTTCTTTCGCTCATCACGAACGAGAAGAGCGTGTTCGACCGGCACGACGTGGCGCGGGCGCTGCATCGCTATATCGACGATCCGGACGCTTTCAGAAATGCCTTTGCATCCGTCATGGCGTCGCCGGCGCTGGTCGAGTTGCAGCCGGAAAAGATGGACGGGCCGGAAGGAGCGGAACTGGCGCGCTATTCGACCCGCGAGATGGTCGAGATCGAGGGCCGCATGGCGGGAGCGGCGGAGCGGCTGTCGCAGTCTTACGGCTATGGTGTGGACCGCGCGCATGTCGGCCAGGCGCTCGACCGTCAGGATTCGGCGATCCGGGCGGGTGTGTTCGCCAGCACCGCCGGCCAGGTCGAGCGCGGTGAGATCGGCGCTGCGGGGCTCAGCAGCGAGCAGCGGGAGGCGATCGGGCACATCACCGGCCCGGAGCGCATCGCTGCCGTTGTCGGGCTTGCAGGGGCCGGCAAGAGCACGATGCTCGCAGCCGCGCGGGAAGCATGGGAGCGCCAGGGGTATCGCGTCCATGGTGCGGCGCTCGCCGGCAAGGCGGCCGAGGGGTTGGAGGAATCGAGCGGCATTGCGTCCCGAACGCTGGCGTCATGGGAATATGGCTGGCAGGCAGGCAAGGGTGAGATCGGCCGCGGCGACGTGTTCGTCATCGACGAGGCCGGCATGGTCGGATCGCGTCAGCTCGCCCGCTTCGTCGGCGAGGCCGAGCGATCCGGTGCGAAACTGGTCCTGGTCGGCGATCATGAGCAGCTTCAGGCGATCGGCGCCGGCGCGCCGTTCCGGGCGATCGCCGAGCAAATAGGCTTTGCCGAATTGCAAGATGTGCGCCGGCAGCGCGAGGACTGGAGCCGAGAGGCGTCGGTTTCGTTCGCCAGGCACCGCACGGCCGAGGGGCTTGCCGCCTATGCGGAGCGGGGAGCTATCCGGTTTGCCGACACCCGGGAAAACGCTCGAGCCGACATCGTGCGCGATTACATGGCCGATCTCGAGCAGCGGCCTCAAGCGAGCCGGGTGGCGATGGCGCACCGGCGTGTCGATGTCCGGGCTCTCAACGCCGACATTCGATCCGCGCGCCAGGAACGCGGGCAGTTGGCCAAGGGTGAAGCCGCCGGCGAGATCAGTTTCCAGACCAATGCCGGGAAGAGAGAATTCGCCGCCGGCGACCGCATCGTGTTTTTGCAGAACGATCGCGAGCTTGGCGTTAAGAACGGCATGCTCGGCACCGTCAGTCATGTGGAAACGGGTCGGCTCACGGCCGAGCTGGACGGATCGAGGGGAGGGCCAGGGGGAGGAGAAATCCGGAGCGTTTCCATATCGACGCGGGATTATGCCGCCTTCGATCATGGCTATGCGACGACGATCCACAAAACTCAAGGGTCGACCGTCGATCGGGCGTTTGTGCTGGCGTCCGGCACGATGGACCGGCATCTGACTTATGTGGCGATGACGCGGCACCGCGACAGCGTTCAGCTCCATGCCGGCCGTGACGAGTTCAAGGACGAAAAGGCGTTGTCGGCCACGTTCAGCCGGGCCGGTCTCAAGGAAACCACGCTCGATTACGCTAAAGCCTACGCCGAACGGCGCGGCCTCGCCGAAGAGCTTGGCATTCGCAGCGAGATCGAGATTCCGCAGGCCAGACAGCAGGCACGGCAACGGGAGGTTTCGTCGCATGTGATTGAAACGGTCCCGACCCGCTTGGGCGGGGGGCTTGGGAAGCAGAGCCGGGACCAAACTCACGAAACCGCGAGCGGCGGGAAGGTGGGATGGGCCGGTGTCGAAAACAAGGCCGAGGATCTCCCCGGCGACCGCCAGGAGTCGCCGAAACGGGTGGCCAAGTTCGCCGGCCTTCGGCTTTCGCGCGGCCCGGAGCAGGGGAACCAGCAGCGCCAGGGGCCGGACCGCTTTGCCGGCGTGTCATTGCCAGCCGGGAAGGGGAGGGAGACGGCAGAACCGTTGCGATCGAGGATGCAGGACGGGTTTGCGGTTGCGGTCGACCGCTACGCCCAGGCGCTTCACGCGGCCGAACGCATGGCAGCGAAAGACCTTCCCATCCTCGAACACCAGAAGCTCGATTTACAGAAGGCCGGCGCCGCGCTCGACCAGGAACGGCTTGGCGCGGTCAGCACCATGCGTTCGGCCTTCCGGCACGATCCGGAGATGGGCCGCGCGATGGCGGAATTTTCGGGCCGGGAGCGCACAGCGCAGCTCGTCGCCGGTATTGAGCGCGAGGAAGGTTTGCGAGCCGATCCGAACGTGCGGGCCGAGCGCCTGGTTCAGCGCTGGACCGAGCTCGAAACACAGCACAAGGCGCTTTCAGGTTGGCAGCACGACGCCGAGCGTAAGCAGGTGGAAGGCCAGATGAAAAAGGTGGCGCATACGATCGGCCGCGACCCGCAAGCCGAGGCCGCCATGAAATCGCAGGCCGAAAAACTCGGCATCGGCCGGGACAGCACGCTTGGCCAGGCGTTGCAGGAGCGGCAGGCGGCCCAGATGCTTGAGCAGAAGCTGTCGCAGGGGCTTCGCCTCAGCCGCGGCATCGAAATGGAACGATAGGGCAGGGCGGTCAGGAGAAGGCATGGCGGAAGAAACGCAGCACGGGCAGGACCGGCACGGCGACGAGGAGCAGGACGAGGCGGCACGCGCTTTCGATGATCTTCGCGCCGAAATCAACGTGCAGCGGCGGGCGATCGAAGCCCTGTTCGACCAGCTCGAATCCGCCCGCCCGCCCGATTACGCGCCGACCCTCGGCGTCATCTCCGAGCGGATCGGTGAGGTCGAGGAACGCCTTGCATCCTATGAAGAGCACCCCGCCCTGAAACTCACGCCCGAACAGCACGGCCGCGCCGTCGCGTCGGCCGGGGCCGAACTTCTGCGCAATGCCGTTCAGGCCTTCGACCGTGAAGCGCGCGAGACGGAGCGCGAGCGTCACCAACTCGCCCGGATGATCGGCACGGTGCGCGATCGGCGTCAGCAGCGCCGGGCGCTCGCCTGGACAGCCGTCGCGTCGCTCGTCGCCGGCCTGGTGCTGTTCCCGCTGGTCGCCGCCCTCGCGCCAGGCGGCGGCTATCTCGCCGCGCTCGCCACCGGTAACGCCGATCGCTGGACGGCCGGCAGCGACCTCATGTATGCCGCCGACCCCGAGGGCGCCCGCAACCTGGTTTACACATCCACCCTACTACAGGAGAACGCCGAGGCGATCCGGGCTTGCCGGGATGCGGCGCGGCAGACAGGAACGGCGCAGACATGTGAGGTTTCAGTGCCGGCGCCGTAACGTCGCAAAAATCCTAGCATTCGCGACAAAATCACGGGCGCTGATTTCTCAGGGGAAATTCCGTCGCAAAAGTCAGGGGCAAAAGTCAAATTTGTGCGACAGACTTTTGCGACACTTCGAGGCTTGGATTCCGGGCCGCTGCGAACGCCGGCCGCGCTCTATCATTTTAGTAGAAGCATGGCCGGCCAGCCATTGGCCTGAGCTATACCTCACCTAACGGGCACGATCGTTAAGAGCTTGGATTTGCTAGTTTGGGCCAAGGAGATAGACGCTCGAACGTGCGGGAAGCGCGCAAAACCAAGCCGTCATCGAGACGCCTTCCGATAATCTGCATCCCGATCGGGAGGCCGTCATGAGAAAATCCACACGGAACGGATGCGGCGGGATTTCCTGTGAAGTTGAAGGGATAAGTCAGGAACCAGCCCAGAAGGCGATTAATCGACGCGCCGTTGATCGTACCGGGTGGCCCATTCTCTATAGAAAAGGCGGGAACCGCTGTTGTTGGGCAGATCAACACATCATACTTCTCAAAAATAGAGCACAGCCTGCCCCAAACGACTTCGCGGACGAGATTTGCCCGGCCAAACTCGACGGCGCTCAATTCTCTGCCTCGTTCGATCAGGCCCTGAACCACCGGCTCCAGCATCGAGAATTCGCGGTCCGTAATGCCGGAATAGACCGTCGCCAACTTTGCGCACCACAGGGTGAAGAAAGCCGCCTCTAAGTCACCGTCGAAGCCCACCTCCACCTCGTCAACGACGCAACCTAGCGCCGAAAACGCCTCTGTGGCCCGCGTACAGGCTAGCTTCACCTCATCGGACACCTCAAAATATCCCAAATTCATGCTGAATGCCACTCGCAGGCCGGCAACACCGTGGTCAAGAGATATCAGCGCATCCTGGTCGGCTGGGACGGAAAACGGATCGGAGCTGTCGGCTCCGACCATCGCCTGATACAGTAACGCGGCATCGCCCACGCTTCGCGCCAGGGGACCATTGTGGAAAAATGGAGTGTGGCTGGAGAACGGACCGGCGACATCGGGCACTCGCCCGTAGCTTGGTTTGAAGCCGAAGATTCCGCACATACTCGCCGGGATTCGGATCGATCCCGCGCCATCGCTACCCTCTGCAAACGGGACCAATCCCGCAGCTACAGCAGCTGCTGAGCCGCCACTCGATCCGCCAGGAGTCCGATCAAGACGCCACGGGTTGCGAGTCGGGCCGAAAATGAGATTATCGGTCTCGCCTTTATGCCCAAACTCCGGAGTATTTGTTTTGCCAATGAGAATGGCTCCGGCTTTCTTGAGCCTCCTGACGAGTTCAACGTCCTCAGTTGGCACGGCGTTTTCGAAAAGACGTGAGCCGCGGGTGGTTCGAACTCCCTTAGTCGGTGTCAAATCCTTGAGCGCTACCGGCAGGCCGTGGAGCGGTCCGATCGGAGACCCGCTTCTGAAGGCTTGATCGGCTTGCGCCGCCGCAGCGAGCGCCGCTTCGTGTAGGACGGTGCAAAATGCATTTATCTTTGGATTGATATCATCGATCCTTTTCAAGAAAGCGGATGTAACTTCCAGGCATGAGAGCTCGCGCTCGCGAATCAACCCGGCTAATACCTGTGCAGGCTTCGTCGTAATCTCGTCGATACACGTCATCTTGCTATCCCGTCATGTTGGAAGTGATTGGCTTGCAGGAGTATCGGCCGGCGCTTCTACTCCGCCATAGAGCTGCAAGGTAACATCGCGGAACTCTCGCGCTGCGGGCGCCATGTCTCCGGGCCGCTGAACCAGAAGAGTTTTGAGCCAAATCGGGCGGGCCAATTCCGCTACCGTAGCGCCCGCTGCAGAAGCGAGCTCCCCGACAAATCTCGGTAGAATTGCAGCCCCCGCGCCGGAGACGACGAGTGGAACGTATGCTTCCCGGTATTCAATTCGAACAGCGATTGCATTCTGCATCAGATCCGGATAGTTCGCCCGAAGCTCCAAGTATGGAGGCGATGTTTCCCACCACGGCCCCACGATCAGGCCATGTGCCACGACGTCCTCAAGTGAAATCACGCCATTGTCTGCGATAGGCGTTTCGGGTGGCAGAACCCCGACATAATCTTGGTGCGCAAGAGGATGTGCGATCAGGCCATGCGCAAGTTCGCTATCGTCAGTGAACCCTAGCTCGCACCGACCATCCCGGACCATTTCAGCGACTTCCGGTATGCGCGCCCAAGTGGGACCTTTGATGTGTATCGTTACGGCGGGATGTTTCTTCCGGAATGCACCAACAACCGCGCCGACCGGCCATTCGGCGAGCGGGGGAAAAGTCGCTATGTCCAGTCGCCCGCCTGCCAGGCCCATCACATCTGCAACAACCGCACGAATTGTGCCGAGATCCCTTAGCGCTTGCCGCGCCGGTGTTAGGGCGGCGTGGCCCGCTGCGGTAAGATTCGCATGACGGCCGGTGCGCAGAAACAGCTTGGTACGGAGTTCTCTCTCTAACTGCCCGATGGCTTGCGAAATTGCCGACTGGGTCACGTTCAGTGCTGCCGACGCACGCCCAAATCCGCCGTGCTCTGCGACTGCAACGAAGTATTCCAGTTGTCGGCGCTCCATGGAACCATTCCAGCGACTGTTCAGACCATCTAGTCACATTCCGGAGGAAATCGGTGTCATTACCAGCCTCGGATTGTGACGACGATACCCGAAAGCAATGCGAAGGCGAGAACGAGAGTTCGAACGAGGGGACCATCGATCCTGTGGTGAACAAGGCTGCTCAGCAGCACACCAAGGCCCAGGACAGGAAGAAGGAGCAAAGCGATTCGGATTTGCTCGCCATCGATTTGACCTGAAGCCGCAAGCACGACGAGAGAGAGAATCTCCCCCAGCAGAAAACATGTCGCAATCGTTGAGCGTAGTACCGGTGCAGGTCGATGTTGGTAGGCCAGGGCCAGTGGCGGTCCGCCAATTCCTGTGGCCGTCTCGGTCACTCCCGTGATGGCACCAACCGCGATCAACGCTCGGCTGCCCGGTTTGAACGGTGAGACAATCAGAGAGGCTGATGCAGCGAGGATCGTAGATACCCCGACAAGGAGGTTGAGGCTGTTAAGAGGGATGGCAAGAAGCAGCCACAACCCGCCTGCTGTGCCTGCCACACGTCCTGCCATGATCCACGCCGCGCCCTTAACATCGACGGCGCGGCGCTCCCGCCATGCCACAAATAGGTTCAATGGAATCATCAAAACGAGAATCAGAACAGGGAGTAATTGCGGGTTAATCAACCCGATAACTGGAGCCGCAATCAATGCAAACCCGAGCCCTGTTGCGCCTTGGACGAATGCAGCAATAAATATTACCAGCCCCGACAGAACGAGAAGGTTACCACTCACTGCATTTGCCTTTCGAACCAAAATGATTCTTTTAACTTGCTTCGCCCTGAAGCGGGTGGACCGAATGAGCGCGTCGACCACCGCGTCACCATCGAAGAGGGAACAGTCCGGCAGCATTCCGCGCCTAGCAGCTGGTTCATCGACCAAAAATCGGGGGCACGCAGTCGAGGATCGCGCGTGCCCCACTGATCGGTCCGTTCAGAAGTTAGGGTATTACCGGGCTTGTCGCAAACATTTTCGGAGCGCGCAATTATCCACTGAGCGTCCTCGTTTTCATGCTTTGTTAACCTTTTGTAGTCCGAAGAGGTGCGCGAGCAGATCGTTCTGATCATTTACGGTCCACACGCCGGAAAAGCCGAAGCCCTTCTTCAGCCAGAGCATGGCTTCGAAGCCTGCGATTGTCCGACGCGCCGTTTTGAAGGATTGGAAGCCGCCGATCTTGGGCATGTTCTTCTTAACCCGAAAATGGTCACTCTCGATGCGTTGTTGGAGATGCTTTGTGACGTAGTGCACGGGGTTGGGCTGAAGCAGACCATCATCTACCGATGCTTTAATCGCGGATGGGAAGGTATTCGCTCCATCCGTGCCGATCTTCTTAGGCGATAACAGGGGCTCGTCTTTGAGCATTTTGCGGAAGAACCTCTTTGCAGCATCCAGGTCGCGCCTGGCCGCCAGCAGGAAATCCATCGGGTTTCCATGCTTATCGATCGCCCGGTACAGATAGCGCCACTTGCCGCGGATCTTCACGTACGTTTCGTCGATCCGGATCGAACCACAATGCGGGCGTCGGAACTGGCGAAGCCGCTTCTCGATCATCGGCGCATAAGCCAAAACCCAGCGGTTGACAGTGCTGTGATCGACCTCGAAACCACGTTCCCGAAACATCTCCTCAAGGTCTCGATAGCTGAGCGGATAGCGCAGATACCAGGCCACCGCCTGCATGATGAGCCATGCCTCGAAATGCCGACCTTTGAAGTCGTCCTTTGATTGGCGCTTCAGCTTGTCGGCAATGGCATTCAGAATCATGGCTACGCTCCGCTACATTGGGAGCGGCAATTTCTCCGCTGGTGGTCAACAGGCCGTTAACCAAGAAAATTTGCGACAGGCCCTCCATGCCGGTGCGGGTCACCAGCCCCATGAAGCGATAGCTCTTGCCGTCGATATGGGCCATGCCCGCCATCGATTGGTTCTTGCCGGTCCAGTGCGTCGGCCAGGATTGGGTCAGCTCATCGGTATGCGACCAGACGCTCATGAAGGGGTCGTGGACGATGAGTGGCGTGGCCGGCGCACGGCCCGAACGGGGATCGGTCATTTTTGGAATCTCGCTGGGTTACCAGGGGGCGCGGCGCAGCGGCAGCGGGTCGACGGTGAAGGCCATCCGGTCGCAAAGACGCTGCAACAGGTCGCATTTCTCCGCCAGGCGGTTTGGATCGTCCCACAGGTTTGTGGTCTCGTCGGGGTCTGCATTCAGATCGTAAAGCTCACCGCGCCGGTCGCCGTGGCTAACCACCAGCTTCATCGTCCCGGTGCGCAGCATGGTCGCGAATGGCAGATGCGGCTCTTTATGCCAGGGCATGGCGTTGTAATATTCGCAGTAGACATCCGCGACGCCGGTTTGCGTCTCGGTGCCCGACAGCAGCGGCCAGAGCGAGCGGCCCTGCATGCCCGGCCAGATATCGAGCCCCGCCGCCTCGAGCAGGGTCGGCGCGATATCGGTCAGTTCGACCAGCCCGTCGATTCGGCGGGCCGGAATATGGCCCGGCCACGAGATCGCCAGGGGAACATGGACGCTGGGCTCGTAGAAGAACGGCCCCTTGAGATAGACGCCATGATCGCCCAGCAGCTCGCCGTGGTCGGACATGAAGATGACGATGGTATTGTCGAGCTGACCGGTATCGCGCAGGGCGTCGAGCATGCGGCCGACCTGGTCATCGATCAAGTCGCACATGGCGAAATAAGCCGCGCGCACCAGCCTGTGGTCATGATCGGTCATCTCGTCGTAGGGCATGCCGGCATTGCCGCCATAGGCTCCCTGGTGGTCGATCTTCTGGAAGGCAGGTTTTTCTTCCAGCTCTCCCGGCCGGTAGTTCGGCAACTCGATCTCGTCGAGCCGGTCGAGGTAGCGATCGAGATACTCGGCGGGCGGATCGAAGGGGTGATGAGGGTCGAAGAAGTTGACCGAGAACAGCCAGGGCCGGTCGTTCGCCTCATGCGCCTTGACGAAATTGATGGCCTTGTCGGCGCACCAGGTGGTCTGGTGGTTCTTTGTCTCGGGCCCCGCCTTCACATATCTGGAGCCCCGATAGGGGTCAGCCCGGTATTCGGCGCCGCGCTCGAGCAGCCATAGATTGTATTCGTTGAGTGGCCAGTTCTGCGCGCTGCCGTAGTCATTAAGTACCATCCGACAACCCGGATGATGCGACCAGTGAAAGGCGGCATAGCCATCATTGATGCGCGGTTCGATGACCGGCGCCACGCTCGGATTGGCCGCCGAGATATGGAGCTTGCCCGATAGACCGCAGGTATAGCCATTCTCGGCGAGCAGCCGCGTCACCAGCATTTCGTCGGCCGGCATGTCCTGCCCGTTCTGGCGCGTCCGGGTCGTACGCGGATAGCGGCCGGTGAGAAAGCTCGCGCGACTGGGCGTGCAGACCGGCGACTGGCAATAGGCCCCGGAGAACCAGGCTGCCTCGCCGAAGAGCTTGTCGAGCACCGGAGTTCGCACATGGCGATTGCCGGTAATGCCAAGCGTGTCCCAGCGCTGCTGGTCAGTGCATATCCACAAGATGTTGGGTTTGGTCATGATAACCCCAGTCGCGCAATTTCTCGAAATCGTCATCTTGTTCTCCTCCCACGCCATTCCTCGAATGGCACCGACATCGGACATATCCCGTCGCCAGGATCGTCCCTGCGCTCCTCCAGCACGTGGTAATGCTATTAGTTATTTATAACCACTGTCAAGCACAGGTCAGTTTTCTATAACCGGCGCTTCGGGGCAGTTTCCTTCCACAAAATCCTGCGATATGTCCTTCTGGCGGAGAGGGTGATGAACAGACGCAAGACGGAAAAAGCCAGCACGAGACCAACCATGGTCGACGTGGCCAAGCTTGCCGGAGTCAGCCAGGCCACCGTCTCGATGGTGCTCAACGAAACCGGCGGCACGCGGGTCACCGAAAAGACGCGCGGTCTCGTCCGCGAGGCGGCCGAAACGCTGGGTTATCGCGTCTGGATGCGCGCGCCGGTCGGTCAGGGCGGCATCCAGGCCATCGGCTTTATCATCGACGACAGCACGTCCAACCCCATCACCAACAAGGCGATCGAATCGGCACGGCAGCTGGCTTGGGAAAATGGCGCCGTGCTTGTCGTCCTGCCGACCCAGAACGACGAGCGCCTGCGCGCCGCGGCGCTCGAACTGCTGTTCGCACATCGGGTGGTGGGCGTGGTGTTCGCGGCCTTCTTCACGCGCCAGTATACCCTGCCGCAGAAACTGATACCAACGGCTCTGACGTCTGACTCGCGGGGGATTCCCAAACTGTTGAGTTGCTGATTCGATGTCGGCGAAGGAAATTCGCCCATGCCCGGATCGGTTCGACTGCGACAGGACTATACCCCTTCTCAACTCCGGCGGCTGGCGTCACGGAGCAAGGACGCCAACCAGAGCCGACGACTTCTGTCACTAGCAGCCGTGCTTGACGGCATGAGCCGCGCCGACGCCGCCCGGATCGGCGGCATGGACCGCCAGACGCTTCGGGACTGGGTTCATCGGTTCAACGAAGCCGGCCCCGATGGCCTTTTCGACCACTGGTCACCCGGTCCGTCATCGCGGCTGTCGGAAGAGCAGAAGGTCGAACTCGCCGAGATCGTCGAGACCGGTCCCGACCCGGATGTAGACGGCGTTGTTCGCTGGCGCCGAGTAGATCTTCAGCGCGTCATTAGGGAGCGGTTCGGTATCGAGTATCACGAGCGCCATGTCGGCACGCTTCTCAAGAAACTCGGCTTCTCCCACATGAGCGCACGCCCGCTGCATCCTGGTCAGGACGCCGCGACGGTGGCGGCGTTTAAAAAAACTGGCCGCGGGCGCTGACCGCCCATATCTGCCATCTCCCCAAGGGCAAGCCGATCGAAATCTGGTTCCAGGACGAGGCCCGGATCGGGCAGAAAAATGGGATCGCCCGGCTTTGGGCAAGGCGTGGAACCCGCCCACGGCAACCGGCAGATCAGCGCTACCAGAACGCCTATCTGTTCGGCGCTATCTGCCCGGCAAAGGGAAAGGGCGCCGGGCTGGCGCTGCCCTTTGCCGACACCTTCGCCATGCAACTCCACATCGACGAGATCAGCCGGCATGTTCAGCGCGGCGCTCATGCCGTTCTGCTGCTCGACCGCGCCGGCTGGCACACCACGGGCAAACTCGTCGTCCCGAAGAACATGACGCTGATCTTCCTGCCCTCGCGCTCTCCCGAACTGAACCCGGTCGAGAACATCTGGCAATACCTCAGGCAGAACTGGCTCTCCAACCGCGTCTTCGATACCTACGACGCCATCATCGACGCGTCATGCCAAGCCTGGAACAACCTCATCGATCAGCCCGAAACAATCATGTCCATCGGAATGCGCGACTGGGCCCACATCGGTCAATCATGACAGCCGTTGGTATGAGCTCGGTTCCCGTCGTGCTCATCAACTGCCACACTAAAGGCGACATTGCTCCGGCCATCCTGCCGGCGCATGCGCTGGGCGCCGAAACGGCCGTGCGCCACCTGACGGCCTCCGGCCACCGGCGCATTGCCTTCATTAACGGCGAAGGCTGGATGGAAGCTAGCAAGGACCGTCTGCGCGGCTACAAGCGCGGCCTCAAGACCGCCGACATAGCGTTCGACGCCAAACTCGTCCGATCAGGCAACTGGACGCTTTCAGGCGGCCACGATTGCACCCGCGAACTGCTCGCTCTGCCCGAGCCACCCACGGCGATCTTCTGTGCCAGCGACGAGATGGCCATCGGCTGCTACGAGGCCACAAAGGAAGCTGGGCTATCGATTCCGCGCGACCTCTCGGTCATCGGCTTCGACGATGCATCCTCATCCCGTCATCTGGAGCCTCCGCTCACCACAATCCGCGTTCCGCACGAAGATATGGGAAGACGTGCGATTACGCACATCTACGCTAAGCGCGAAGCGCAAAAACTAGGCATCATAGCAGGCAGACTCCAGATTGATTGCCCGCTTGTGGAGCGCAAGTCCGTCGGCCTTCCGCGCCCGCACCGAATTTTGAAGTTAGTCTGAACTAGCCATCCCGTCGCTCGCGTACAAAAGACCGGTATCGGCGCGCGGCCCCCCCATCGCGTTGCCGCCTTAACCGGTGGCGCCGGCAAAAGCGCAATGGCCTAGCCATAGTCGAGCGCGCCGACCTCGTCATGCGGCACCACATGCTAATTCCAGTTAGGACGACGTCGTAGTCTGCGTCGCCCATTGACCAAGTGCTGGCGCGTCGTGAGGCGGGCGCCGCGGTGGACGAGACCGATCATTCCATTCTCATGCGGCCGACCGATTGCCGTTAGCAGGGCCGCACATGTTGGTGGCCGCCGCTGAGGCACTGTGGGTTCCCCAACAAATATTATGCGAATCCGGCCCGACTCCCCGTGCATGAGTGCCGTCACGCTTCCATTGCATTGGCAGAATCTCGCGTCTGTGCAACGCTGGGTGCATGGAATTCAGTGATTTTATAGTCTACGTCGATGAGAGCGGCGACCACGGGCTTGTCAGCATAAATCCGCAGAATCCGGTGTTTGTGCTCACCTTCTGCATCTTCGAGAAAGAGGCCTACCGGACAGCAATGGTACCGCTTGTGCAGGCACTCAAGTTCGAGTTTTGGGGCCATGACGGCGTTGTTCTACATAGCCGCGAGATCCGGAAGTCGTCCGGTGACTTTTCCATCTTGCTCAATCAGACCGTGCGCGACCGCTTCATGGCAACTGTGAATTATGTCGTCGAACAGGCGCCGGTCACGCTCATAGCGGCTGCAATTGATAAGCAACGTCATGTGCAGAAGTACCATGATCCCGACAATCCATACAAAATTGCGCTAACTTTCTGCATGGAGCGCCTGCAGCGGTTCTTGGCCGAACGAGGGCAAGATCACCGCAAGACCTGGATACTGGTCGAACAGCGAGGCCGGAAAGAGGACGATGACCTAGAGCTCGAGTTCAGGCGTATTGCCGCTGGCGGCAACCAGGTTGGACCCATGCCAAACCTCGACATCCGCTTCATGGACAAGAAGCATAATTCAGCGGGGCTGCAGATGGCCGACCTTTTGGCCTACCCGGTCGCCCGGCACATAATAGCTCCTGACCAGCCAAACCGGGCCTACGATCTTGCAGAACCCAAGTTCCGTCGGAGTGCGGCTGGGAAAATACGCGGCTACGGGCTGAAAATATTCCCGTGAGAAAAGCGAAGGGCCCCGAGGTATTCCCCGAGGCCCGACGCCGAACGAGCATTCCCGTTCCATTTGTTTACAAAATGGGTCCAGCTAGGTGGACTGTCAACCCACTGCTGAGGCAAATATAGCGTCCAATGCCTGTCGCTGGCCCCTCTTCCGTCCGCAATGCGCCCCCATTCCTGCCGTTCAACGCCCCTCGACCAATCCCCAAAGCAGACATTCGCCAGCAACATCCTGGCATTGAGTGACGTCAATCCGACCGGTCCGGCGCCCCTATTCGCCATTCGGGGTCAGACCCGTCTCTCCATGACACTACGGCCCTGTGGGCGTAGTGCGCCGTGCGCTTGTTTAGGGCAGCGACGGTCGCCGAACCAGCACTGACGTAACGGACCGGCTTTTCGAAGGGTGTTCTTGGGTAATGCAAGATAATTGTATGCTGCGGCGAAAGCGGCATCACCACCTCGATGCCCGGATTCGCTAGAGAACTCTTGTGAGTTAAGAATCTCTCCCTAGGCACAGTTGGATCGAACCAAGTTACCGGACTGTCTGAAGTAATGAAGTCGGGCTCAACGGAGCACATAATAGTCATCGTCACTTCACTTAGCATGGTCAGACCATCCATCATGGCTCCCGGTAACAAAAACTGCATAGGCGACGCCACCGCTTTTCGAATGCTGTTTAGCTGCGCCTCGGAATTTGCGGATATACCTAGAGCAACGGCCTTTTTCTCAGCCGCGTCCAAGGTCTGCTGCCAAAGCGTCCGTTGGATCTCTCTCGCTTCAAGCGTACGCCCGTGCATCGCTGCGATGAAGGCGATCAACTGCCATTGCCGAAGCCGAGGCAACTGGCGGTGGCTGGCTACGAAGTCTGTGACGAGTGTCTTCAGGCCCTGCTCAAGTTTCGACAGTTCAAACTCTATCCGCAGATCCCGGGAACCGTCCGGCCCGAGGATCGTGTAGATGTCGGTCTCGGTGAAGAGGTTTTGGGGTGCTCGCTTGCGGCCGACGCCGCCACTGGGATCAAAGGTCCACACAAAGGGCTGCATTCCAGCAGGCGTATGCGGATCACACCAGGCGGAAAGGTAGCTCCTTGGGATATAGTGCTGCGATTTGTGGCTACCGGACTTAGGCACGGGCCGTCACCATGACTTCTCCTCATAAGGGCGCTGTCTATGGCATGTGAAAGGCTAAACAGCCTAGACGACATTCGCGCATTCGCTCACTCCAGCTTCAGTCGCTCCCACTCGCCAATCAACGTCCTGTACTTTTCATGAAAAACTGCCTCCTCGTTGCCCTGCAACGGCGTCATTTGCGGAGAGAAGAAAGTACGACGCAGTGCATCGATAACACGCATGTCAGCGGAGTCTGCTTCAGTTAGGACTTGTTGCATTGCCCAGAGCCCTAGCCTCCCTCCTTCTTCCGAGAGCGGCGGCTCTTCACTGAAGTATGGGTATACCACACGTGTATATTCCCCCCGGACGCGCGCATGGAGTGCATCCCTTATCCGAACTGTGGCTCCCAAAGTTTCGATACGCAGGTTGCCGTGCATGCTTATAGGAACGATCTCCACGGGCTCGTTTGACCAGCGCAGCTTTGCGCTAAGCAGTTCGAGAATTCCATTGGTCAGTAGCGGATAAAGTCGTTTGAAATTCCTGTTCGATCGGATGCGATCTTGGGTCAGCTGCGCTAGGTCGCCTCGGCCAGAGATGTGCATCTTAACGTCTGACCAAAAGGGTAGGTAGAAGTCGCCGCCTCGACTTCTAGTGCCGCCGGCTTCCTTTTTACGATCAAGTCGAATGTCCTCTTTCAAAATGGATCGACGCAGTGAATTGGGCGCATAGAATAACTGAAGGGCCTTTCGGAGAGGAATATCTAGAACAGACATAGGTGCCCCCTCTTGGATCGTAGGACAACAATCTCCTCAGCGCCCTGTCGGCACAATGGGCAAAAACAACGTTTTCACTATATTAAGTGCCATAGCGCCCAACTACTTTATCCAACCAGGACCGCGACCGGCCCTTGACCGTTCGTCTCGCTGCTTTGATCGATGCAGACAACGCCTCAACTCGGATTGCCCATGGCTAGTTCGAAGAGATAGCCAAGATCGGCGAGGCGAGCGTCCGCCGCAAATATGTGTTGGCAATCGCCGCAAAACGCCTGGGGGCGCGAGCGGGCATCCCATAGTGGGCACTTCAACCTCGCTCAGTCCACCCCAAGGGCTCACCCAAGCAAGGGAGCAGGGGTTTCCCAGGCTCCACCGTTGCCGCAGAGCGTATCTTGGTCCACATCTCGATCGCGGCACCGATTCCTGGTCTGCGCCAGGCAAAGGAGCGCCTATGACGATCAAGCAGACCTTCTTCAATCTGGCTGACTTGCCGAAGCTCGCGGCGCGCACCTGGACCCCCTTGCGGAGGGTGACGGAGTCGACGCTTAACGATCTCCCGCCTCGGGTCATCTCTGTAGCCGAATTCCACGGGACAGCGACCGCCGCGGTTCATTCCGCCAAGTCCGCTGATGTAGACACGATGGGATGGAACGATGTCGGGCTGAACCCCCATCGGGCAGGTATGGAATCATGGGGCTACCAGTCATCGGATGTGTTCCGTGGCTGGGGAGACACCGAACTTGGCATCAACCTGGTCATTGCCCAGCACCTCGAGGAGCCGAGCAAGGAGATTTGGCATCTGCATCCTGATCTGGTTGTGGCGCTCCGGCTTATCCAGGAAGGCGATCGCTGGTACCGGCCCGAAGAAGGGTGGCCGGAGGTCGTACGGCTGGCCCGAGGCGATAATGGGGAGCCGGTTTCCATCGAGATCAAAACTGAATTCCTCAACGACTATCTAGCAGCACGGGGGATGCGTCTCTTTTGCTCGAGCTATGCCGAGCGGACGGCAGTGACTGAGAAGGATCCCGGCTACGGCTGGTCTCGCAAGCCAATCAACGTGGCTGAGGGGCGAGATCTGCTCGAATACACTACCACCTCGGCAGGTTGGCCCAATCCTCGCGGATCGTTCTTCACCAGAGGCGCCATATGGCGAACTGAATGGCTGGAGCCGGGAACATTCAGCCCTCGTGTCCGCGGTGATAAGCCAGCCGATGAGGTTTCTTTCGTGACCAAGCCGGATGGTACCCGGGTGGCCGCTGCGCGGCTGCATGGAGACATCGGTTGGCTTTACTTTGACCCGGGGATCATCAATGCCTTGCTTCGGCATCGTGGTGGTCGGCTTCATTGGGCGTCGCGAGATACTGGTGGTGTGGGTGCGACCTCAGACACCGTCCATTTCGGTGTCAACGACCTTGGTCTGATCACCGTTTTCGCCAAGGACATCGGCATGCTCAAGCCATGGGAACAGCGAATTTGGGCCGCCCACAACGTCACCCCGGATGGCGGTGTGTCCAAGGAGCTTTTTGAGGCGCAGATGATGGTCCAGCCGGCCTCGACCAAGGCGCCAGAAGCCCTTATTGAAAAGGCCGTCGATAGTGTCGCTTCGAGCTTCCGCGAGCGGTATGGTCAGCAGCTGCTTCGTGAGAATGCCCAGGTGCCGGACTTGTTCACGCGAGCCCATCGGTTCCGAAGTGCGGAGACGGAAGGTTTGCTGGAACTTTCCAAGCAATTGACCCAGCTCTTCACCGAACGGGTTGATGTTGATGTGGTGCTGGCGCAATGCCCCCCATTGGCCAAGGGCGAGAAGAAGCCAGGGTCATTAAAGGCCATTGAGCGCTTGTTGGGTACCGTCCTAACCGAGGAACAGGCCAGGAAGATGATGGGGCCGCTGTTTGGTATGATTGACCTTCGCAATGCCGGTTCGCACCTCGGTTCGACCCTGGTGCAAAGTGGCCTTGAGCGCCTTGGCGTCGATGGCAGGAACCCACAAGCCGTGCAAGGTCTGCAGTTGCTGGAGAGCGTGGTCAATGCGCTGCTTGAAATAGACGCGGCGATTGCCGTTCCAAAGCCGCCAGCCTCCTAAGACCTAGGGAGAATGCCCAGGGCGCGCGGTGTTTCACATGCTTTTTCGTGTATGCGATAACCCAACTACCCGGCTCTCTGTATCGACCCTGGCTAGTCAAAGCGCTAGTCCGCTTCGGAATTGCCGCACCAAACTATCCGGCCCGAACGCAGCCAGAAATGCGACTTGCATCCGGTATTCCGCCAGACGGATGGACGCAAAGTCGGCCGACCCTTGGCATCTACGGCGATGTCCCATCGTGGCTTCCCGGCATCGACCACAAGCATTTCGATCATGGCGCCGCAGCGGCATGGGCACATCATGCCCACACTCCATGGCTCGCCATCATCGATAGCAAGCACCAAGTCCCTGGACGGCATCGCGGAGGGCAACTCGTCTCCCACGACAGTTTGAAGTCGACGCGCGGGGCCGAACCGATCCCACAGACGATGAAACCAGCGGGGCAGGCTCATCACTTTCTGCCCTTTGGCTTGCCGAGCGCGGGAATGCCCAGCAGCGGCTCTTCTGCGCCTCGGGCTAGCTCCGTGTCGGGGTCTCGATCGAATTCGCTCTCCGGGGTGTATTCCTCCTCGGCTGCCGCCAGGCTGAACGTGGTCCGGGCATAAAGCTCATTCGCATCGTGCCTGAAGGGAAAGGTACGAGCGATGAGCTCCATCACGACGGCCGAACTTGCCCGCATATTGAGCGAGATAACGGAAGGGGCCTGTTCGGTCAGCCCCTTGATGTAGCCGGCTTCTTGCTCTTCTTTGAATGCGCCTGGGTTCGCCTTATGCAGCCATTCCGCGCGGAGGCTCTCGGGAGTGAATACGCGCCGGTCAGCAAGAGTAGAACCCCCAGGCTGGACGTAGTCGATCCGGCCACAAACGTCGGCTATTGCTACTCCGTCGTTCCCCACCTTCCGCGTCGGAATGACAACGCCCACGTCGAACAAGGGGATAAGAAAGGCAGACGCGATCAGGTCAACAATCTGCCTTGCCTCGTGGGTGTCGACGCAACTGAAGATGACGTCGCATTGACTGACCGCGAGAATTGCCTCGCGGGAGCCGATGCTCTCAGCAATGGCAGTCGCAACGTCCGGACCGCGATATCCAGCATTGCCGGCAAATATGAGCATGGCGGCTTGATAGGTGAGGTAACCCATTGAGCATTATCGATTTGCGTTGTAGGGCCGCTAAGCTAAACTGGCTCAGTCGCGGCCTAAGTCTGCGCGTCGGGGAAAAACGTGACCGTAAGTACAACAGAACTTTCAGCGCTGACGCGCCTGTTCTCTTCGGCCGTGTTCCAGCAACTGGCCCGGAAGGGGCGCTCTGCGCTGTTTGGACGTCTACTCGGCGAGACCCGCCTCGCCGAGCTGTGCGCGAAAGAAGCCACAGTCGGGGATGCCTTTGAGGCCGCTTTCTCGATTCTCAGGGTCGCCGGACTACGCGATGAATATATCTATCGGTCAGCGCTGACCCACAAGATACTGATGGGCAAACACTCCTTGCGCACCGCCTCAATGCTAAACGAATTTCGCGCCGGATCGTGCAAAGCCGATCTTGTCATTCTCAACGGAACCTCGACGGTCTACGAGATCAAATCCGAGCGAGACTCCCTCGCGCGTCTGATCAACCAAGTGGAAAACTACAAACGCGTATTCGCATCTGTGAACGTTGTAGTCAGCGAGCGCCATGTGGACGGCGTCCGACTGATCCTTCCGGAGGATGTCGGTATCCTGTGCTTGTCGCATCGCTACCGCATCGCGACCGTGCGTGACGCAGTAGATTGTCCCGAGCGAATCTGCCCGGCTACGGTGTTCGAATCGCTTCGTTCAGCAGAAGCTGCGAGTATCCTGAAAGCGCTTAGCATTGCCGTTCCTGATGTTCCCAATACACAGCGCCACGCCGCCATGCGGGCGCTATTCGCGCATCTGGACCCCGTCGCGGTTCACCGCGAAGTGGTGCGGACCTTAAAACGCACCCGCGATCTGGCGCCACTAGCTTACCTCGTCGACCGGCTCCCGCGCTCGCTCCACGCTGCCGCTCTTTCAATTCCGGTGCGCCGTGCAGACCATGCCCATGTGGTAGAAGCGATCTCTACGCCGCTGGGCGAGTCGATGGCCTGGGCCTAACGCATGTATCACCCCTATTTTCGTGGCAAGCAGTTCGAGCTGATCGCCATTCGCGAAACCGCAGCACTGATGGCTGGATCGGGGTTCGTGCCCATCATTGAGCCGGTGCGGGAGGCGCTCAAGGGATTAGAGAGAACCCTGACGGCGATCTGCGACGCCGGCGGCGAGGCGATCGTGATCATTAATCCAGCCTATGGCGATCATGCTGAGGACGGCGTGAGCATCTCGACCCTTCTGGGAAATGGATTTCTAAATAAAGACGGCATTAGCGCCGGCATCTTGCTCACCAACGACATGAATATCGATGACGCGATGGCCTGTCACACCAAGCACCAGGCACATCGTCCTGTATTCATCCATGCCGGTTTCACCGAAGCGAAGGCGCTAGCAGAAGCGCTCGGGAATGACCTCTCTGAGACTCGACACGTCTTCTTCGAAAAGCACTGCCACAAGCTCTACCGGAAACACCTGAAAGGCAGCAAAACCCGTATCCTTCTTCGTGACGGGTTCGAACGGCGGCGCAACGCCGATCATCCAGCAGTCGAATTGTTTTCAGACCTCCACCTCACATTCGAGGAGGAAGACATGGACGGGTTCGGCGACTTCCTAATCGTTGGCGACGACTATGTTGAAGGTGGCGGCCCCGCGTACGCTGTCGCGATCCACCTGACGTTCCTCGACCCCGACAAGGACGAGGTGATGTACATCTATCATTTCGTATCAACGACAAAGGACACGCCGACTGATCCGGGCGGTAAGTTTGCCCAAGCGCTGGCAAAACTGATCGCTAAGCTGGATTCCGGAACCTCCAGACTGTTTGCTAGCACAGCCATCGCCGAATTTCGGGAGTTGCATGAAAAAGGCCACTTCCCGGGGCTCGGGCAGGTCAAGAAGCTTTCGATGCGCCATCATATCGAGACGCTCGCAGACTTTTTTTCCGAGTAGCGGGCAATCACATGCCGAAGTTCTGTTGCCCCGAATGCTTCGACGACCGTGGCCTTCGCCGCGACATCATCCCCTCGCTCAGCCATGGAATGGGGGACTGTGACTTCTGCGGGTCGACAGCCGTTATCCTGGTTGAACCACGTGCCCTCGCTGACATCTTCGAGTTGTTAATCGGGATCTACGAAGCAGATTCCGCGGGCAAAACCTTAGTTGAATGGATGAAAGATGACTGGCAGCTGTTCAGCCATGCCGCAATGGACGTTGCGCATTCGAAGGAGCTACTCGCTGAGATTCTCGATGACGGCGACATCGTCCGCAAGCCGTTCGCGCCGTCGTCCGCCTATGACAGCAAAGCTCTCGCGCAATGGGAAAATCTGCGCGATGAACTGATGTGGAAGAACCGGTACTTCCTGGACGAGGTCCTGGACGCGGATCGGCTGCGGGAGTTGCTTGGCCATTTGCCGACGGATGACATGCCTGCGAAGTGGTACCGGGCGCGTATCCTGTCCGACGACACAGTTTATCTTATTGGAGAAATGGGTGCTCCGCCAAAGCGGCTTGCATCACACGGGCGCGCGAACCCGCCCGGCATTCCATATTTGTATCTCGGTTCAATTCCAGAGACCGCGGCCGCGGAAGTCCGGCCTCATACCGGCGAGGTGGCGTGCGTCGCCGAGTTCACAATTCCTATGCCGCTGCGCGCGGTGGATTTGCGTAACCCGCGCAAGCTGGTGTCGCCCTTCCTTTTGGCCGATGCGAGCGCGATCGGTCAGCTGCGGGCGGACATTGCGTTTCTGGAGCGGCTTGGGGATGAGTTGACACGCCCTGTGCTGCCTCGTGGGGCCGCAATCGATTACATTCCCAGCCAGTATCTCTGTGAGTTCATCAAGAAGAACGGCTATGACGGCGTCGTTTACCGCAGCTCGGTCAGCGACGGGATGAACTTAGCGCTATTTGATCCCGCGAAGGCGATCGGCGGCGCAGTCTCAAAGTTTAACATCACGAAGGTCACGGTCCAGGTTGACCCCGCCTGATCGCCGCGATGAGCGCCAACTCGGCTGTTTCCAACTTTCCTTATGGGACGTGGGATATGCGCGTCATGCCATAGTGCTGTCGTTGCGATCCGGAGCGCTATCTCGATATTTCGATTGATGAAATATAAAGTCTAAGTTGCGGTGCGGCGAAGATGGCGGGTGGTTGAGCGCTTCCGAGCATCCATACAACCGTGGCACTGACACTCCCAAAATCCTATGCCTCGTCAGCGGAGCGGTCACTGCCAATCGGAACGTCGCCGTGCTGGCCATGGTCGCTGGAGAGAAGACCAGCATCTTGGAGCGCCTCAATTTCGGGAAGATCACGAAGCGTAGCTAGCCCAAAATGCTCCAAAAACCCCTTGGTTGTCACATAAGTGAACGGCGCCCCGGCCGTCGGGCTGCGGGGTCCCGCGGTGATCATGTTCTTGTCCCGCAACGCCCCGATGACGTCGCGCGACACCTCCCGCCCCAGGATTTCCGACACCCCTGCTCGCGTGACTGGCTGGTGATAGGCGATCGACACCAACACCATGGCCTCGTTCTGAGTCAGATCGATCGCCCGGTCCGGCACCGCAGCAGACGTGGCGATGGCATCGGCATAGGCCGTTCGGGTGCGGAACGCCCAGCCCCCAGCGACACTGACCAGGTCGTAGGGTTTGCCCCGCAGGCTTTCACGGATGTCGTCAATGAGCAGGTCGATGCTGGCGTCACGACCGATCACCCGCGCCAGGACCTCGCGCTCCACCGGCTTGGGCGCCGCGAACAGTACGGCTTCGATGCGGTTCATCCATTCGCGCCAGCGTAGGTCAGCCGGCATATCGACCAGTTCGGAATCGAAGATCGGCGGTTCGGCATCTGTCCTTTTGCGCCTGGCCATCCCGTTGCCCTGCCTCACAAACCGTAGAGCCGGAACGTCGGCCGGCCACTGAGTTCGCGCACTCCCCCCAACTCTCCCAAGCGATCGAATAGCCGCCGAGCCCCGCGCGCCGACAGTCTTGGGCTGGACCAGGAGCCCGGCACCGCGTCATCGGACAGTAGCAGTTTGATGACGTCGCCAGCACCTTTAGCGCGCAACTTTGGCGCCGCCGAAGCCAGTATTGCCGCCCGCTGCCCCAGCTCTGACCCGAGATCGCAGGCTTCTGCCGCCGCCGTGGCGTAGGCCCAAAACACCGCCTTGCCCCAACCTTCTCCTCCCGGCCGGATGCGTTTGCGGTGTTCGCCCGATTTAAAGGTCGGCGAAGCCACCTGCCCCATCAGCAGGGGCACCGGAACAGGCCATCTGAACTTCTGGGCGAGGACCATGTCAGCAAGCCAAAAGGCCAACAATTCGGCATCGGGCCGGGCCCGGTAGACGGCAGCGGCAATCTCGGCCGCCAAGGCTGGAGCCGGCCGCGACGACGCCGTCAGGTCTTCGGCATTGGCGACAACCTCGGCAAGAACGTCATCCCACTGCAGAGCAAAATGCTGTTCGACCACCGGGCGTACCAACTCTGCGTCGCAACTGGTGGTCCGGCTGGCCAAGCGGCGCCAGGCCATCAGCAGGTGCCCGGCTGGCCCAGGATCATCGCCCTTGCCGCGCAGAAAATGGGTATCGCGCAACGCGGATTCGTCCTCGCGCCGACCGGTCAAGTTCACCGCCGCGCTAGCACTATGCAGGGCCAGTCGCTGGCGCCAGGCACCGGCCCAAGGACAACTCTGCCGCACTAAACTATCCAACGAATTCAACGCTGCACCCGCCATGTAAGCACCGTCGACATCGTAAGAAATCTCGCCGCGCGAGCGCGCCCAGGCCGGCACCTTCGGCACTGGTGGCAGATCGATCTCGAGCAAATCAGCAGCGATTTTCATGCAAACAGAGTAACACGCAGCGGCGCTTTTTGCTACCGATTTGGTTGTAAACCGCCCTACCTGTCGGCATCTCAGAACGAATGATAATCTTGCATTATCGGACGTTTTGCTCATTATAGAGAGAATGCCCCAAAACCTCGACGAAACCACGCAAAACGACGCCGGCAACGCCCCCCTGCCCTGTGCTGCAGCCGCGGCACCCGTCGGCAATTCCGCCGTGTCGATTCCGGGCGGCGATCGCGCCCATTTGCGCGGCCTGGCGGATCGCGCCCGGGACTATGTCGAGGCAGCCAGCTCGGCCAACACCAGGCTGGCCTACGCCTCGGACTGGAAGCATTTTTCTGGTTGGTGTCGCCGGCAGGGACTGGCAGTGCAGCCGCCCGATCCACAGATTGTTGGCCTCTACATTACGGCCTGTGCGACAGGCCAGGCTACGGTTGCGCCAAATGCAGTCAGCACCATCGAACGCCGGCTCTCGTCGCTTTCCTGGAATTACACCCAGCTCGGGCAAGTCCTAGATCGCAAGGATCGCCACATCGCCACAGTGATGGCTGGCATCCGCAATACCCACGCCAAGCCACCACGGCAAAAGGAAGCCCTGTTGCCCGAGGATCTCCTGGCGATGCTGGAAACCTTCGACCGCGGCAGCCTGCGTGGCATCCGCGATCGCGCCATGCTGCTGCTGGGTTTCGCCGGCGGCCTGCGGCGCTCGGAAATCGTCGGCCTCGATGGCGGCGAAGGGCAGAGCGAGGACGGCCGTGGTTGGATAGAGATCCTGGACAAAGGGATGGTCCTGAATATTCGGGGCAAGACCGGATGGCGTGAAGTGGAAATCGGTCGCGGATCCACTGATGCCACCTGCCCCGTTGTGGCAGTGGAAACCTGGCTTAAGCTCGCTCGGATCGCGCATGGCCCGCTGTTTCGCCGTGTGACTGGGCAGGGCAAGGGCGTCGGCGCCGATCGACTGAACGACAAACAAGTCGCCCGCCTGGTCAAGACAGCGGCACTGGCGGCCGGGGTACGGGGCGACCTTTCGGAAGATGCCCGGGGGGGCTTGTTCGCCGGCCATTCTCTGCGGGCCGGTCTCGCCTCATCGGCCGAGGTCGACGAACGCTACGTCCAGAAGCAGCTAGGGCATGTTTCGGCTGAGATGACCCGTCGCTATCAACGCCGGCGGGACCGCTTTCGCGTAAACCTTACCAAGGCTGCGGGACTATAGCCCCTTGCCCTGCTGGGATGCCTGAAAGCTGCCATCAAGCGACGTCAACGTCCACCATGATGCCAAGGCATGAGCTAGGCCAAATCTTCCGGGTTTATCCGCGGATGGGTCTCCTCACCGAATGCCCACAACACCAAGCCCGACACCATCATCGAAAGTGCCACGAACCAGAATGTAGCCTCGAGAGCGCCGCTGAAATGGGCAACCAGGCCGAGCCCGAGCGCACCAATGCCATATCCAAGGTCACGCCAGAACCGGTAAATGCCAATGGCTGAGCCGCGCCAGCTGGGCGGGGCGATGTCGGCCACGGCTGCCGACAGATTGGGATAAAGCAGGGCCATGCCGAAGCCGGCGATGGCGGCCGATGCGGCCCACCACCAAACGCCGCTGCCTATCACCACCATGGCGACCCCGAGGCCCGAAATCCACATGCCGAGCACATTGGGCCAATGACGCCCAACGTGATCGGAAAGTCGACCGGTGAAGAGCTGTGAGCCGCCCCAGGCGAAGCCATAGGTGTAGCGGCTTGCCAACATAAGCGCCTCTGCTCGCAAACATCGGCATTTTCTGCTCGAATTATCTGACAATGGAGCGGGCGTCGTGCTCACGCTCCCTGCCAATGTGCTCGCAAACATCCGGGTCTGCTTGCAAACATCCCCCACGTGCTCAGATTAATTGCCAGCGACGGCATGGTCAAACCGGGACGCCTGCCTGTCGTAGTTGCTCGGTCAGCTGACGGGAATATTCGGGATCAAGGGTGCCCGCCAGGAAGGCGCGGATATCCGACGGCCGAGCATTGAGGTGCGTGACCAGAGCCGTCGCATCGTAACCATTTCGGGTCAACGTCGGTTCGAGATCGTCGATGGCGCGGGACAGGACCTGCTCGACGATTTCGGCGGTAACCGGCTTGGCGCCGAGGCGAAAGCCCTGCTCGAATGCGAGGGTGAGATGCATCTCGATCTGAAGCGGCGTGCGCAAACGTTCGGCGATGAGGTCGATGGCTTCTTCCTCGAGGAGTTCGCCAACCTTTACGCCTTCGGCCGCACAGGCGCCAAGCAGCCAGGCAACATAGTCGCGGCGCGCGGAGCCGATCCCCTCGTAGTCAAAAATGGTCGTGCGGTAGCCAATCTCCTCCATTTGCGGCCGGCGCAGATCATTGCGCAACCGGGGATGCCCGACAAGAAGTACGGAAAGGAGCACGCCGGCGTCGGCGACCACCTCCATCAGTCGCTTCAGGCCGGTTAAGGTCTTGTGGTGCAGGTCATGGGCCTCGTCGACCACGAGGACGATCGGCCGTTTGCCTTTTTTCATGATGTCGCGCAGGTCGCGCTCCCGGCGCTCGGCCTGCTTGGGGATCTTGACCTGCGCACGATCGCCGGGAGACAAGTCGTAGAACAGGGCTTCAATGAGCGATGGCAGCGAAGTGCGCCGCTTGTCGACCGCCAGCGATTTGGCGAGTGCGACCTTGCCGGCTTTGGTGAGTTCGGCCTCGATGCGGCGCAAAAGGTGGGTTTTCCCCGAACCGACCAGGCCGGAGACCACGACAAGCCGACCGGTCTGGACGGCCGCACACACCTCGCGGATGATCGTGCGCTGATGCTCGGTCTCAAAGTTGCCGGCCCCTTGGAAAGGCCGGTCGAGGCCGTAACTGGATTGAACGTCAGCGAGCATCATTCTTCCTTTCTTCGCGCCTGGAAGCGTTCGCGGATACGGGCCGCGATCATCTTTTTGTCGAGTGTTTCTCCAAGCAGTTCATTGATGAAGGCGCGGTCACCGGCATTCATCGCGCCGATCGGCCGGCCGAGCTGGTCGGCGATGGCCCCACGGGCTGCGAGGCCATTTGGATAAGCGGTCTCTATTGCGGGTTCCGGAAACGGTGTCCGCCGTACACTCAGCCCAGCCGTGGTCGGGGGCAGCGAAGGCAATGGACGATCCCCGCCGGTGACCGCGGCGCGGGGGAGCCCAAGTTGGTCTGCCAGGCGCACCACCTTGTCGAGCCGCTCTTCGAGCTTGCTCTTCTGGTATTTGCGATAGCGAAAGAGGGGAACCGCCCCGCGCGAAGGTTGGAATGGACCGAAGCGCTTGCCCTCATGCTCGACGAACAGTTCCTGATCGAACAGGCCCCAGAGCAAGGTCACCGTTTCGCCGGCAAGTTCGGGCTCGACCTCATAGGATGCGCCTTCGACCGATACGGTCGCGTCTCCAGCAACCGTCCGTCGTTCCGGTTCGCGCGCAAAGGCGCAGAACCGCTCCCAGGAGCACATCGCCCGCACCCCGTCAGGAGGAAGATGCCGCAGCCAATCCTCGATGCGTGCATGAGACTCTGTGCGATGGTCGCCGTTATTGTAGGTGACCAAGGCGCGCCTGAGCCAAAGGTTGGCTTCCTCTTCGTCCTTCGGCTTGTGGAAATGATAGAGGGTCTCGTGCACTTCCTTGATCGTGCGAAACGGCCGCTCGACCTTGCCTTTCGCTCGCGCCGGCGTGCGCCGCTCGCTGTCCGACGGGGGCATATGCGTGAGAACCCGGACACCAAGGCTACCCATGACGGACTGGAAAACGCGCGAGCGGCTCACCGGCCCGTTATCCATATGGATGGTCGTTGGAATCCCCTGAAGCGGCAGTTCCGGTTCAGGCTTGGCGGCGAAGGCATTGTAGAGAAAGCGCAAGGCGGACTCCGCGTCCTCGCCGTAGACGGAGCGGTATTCCTGATAGCTCGCGCCGGAGCGATCATCGACCACGGAGAACAGCATCAGCGTCGGCCGGCCGCGCCCTTCCTCGACCCAAAGCGGCGCTTCCACCTGCTTCAGGTCGGACGGGCTCATGTCGAAGTGCCAGAGTTCGTTGGAACGCCGCGCCTGGAATCGGACGGCAGCCACCGGGCGGGTGACGCGCGCATAATCCAGGCCGGAAACACGCAGCAGCCGATCGACCGTTGCGCGTTTCAAGATGCCGGGCGGTGCACGGACCAGGCCATCGGGCGTCACCACGCCGTCTTCCTCAAGCAGCTTGATGGCGCGCGCCGTGGAGATATGCCGCCCCTTCCGGTTCGCCGTTCTGATCTTCAGGGCCGCGATGATTTCGGCATAGGTTTCCATCTCCGGCTGCGGGGCGATCCGGGAGGTTCCGTGATCGGCGCGCCGTACGGATTTCGGGCGGTTCAACTCCCGCAGCGCCCGATACAGGGTCCAGATCGAGATGCCGTAGGCATCGGCGGCACGAGCAACAATCTCGGTACGGCCTGGATCACGGGGAGAAAGCAGCGACAATCGGCGTCGAAGATCGACAAGAGCCTCTCCGGGCGGCCGCTTTCTCCGCTCAGCCATGGACGTCCTCGGATTCCACTGTTTTGGGAGAGCCACCCTTCTTGCCGATATGACGATAGAGGGTTGCAACAGAAACCCCCATGCGCTGCGCAATATTGCGTACCGGTATGCTGCCTTCCTTCATCAGGGCGCGCGCCGCGGCAATATCGCCCGGGCGCATCGCGGGCGGGCGGCCACCCTTGCGGCCACGTTGCCGCGCCTCGACCAGTCCAGCCGTCGTGCGTTCGCGGATCAGAGCACGTTCGAACTGGGCGATCGCACCGAAGACATGGAAGGTCAGCATGCCGCCCGGCGTCGTCGTATCAATGCTCTCGGTCAAGGACACGAGCCCGATCTTCGCGCGCTCCAACTCTTCCGCCGTCGCGATGAGCTTCTTTAGCGATCGCGCCAACCGATCGAGTTTCCAGACAACGAGCGTGTCACCAGTGCGAAGCACGTCGGAGAGAATTCGGCCCAATTCCGGGCGGTCATCGCGAGCGCCTGACCCGCGCTCGGTAAACACCTTCTCGCAACCGGCGCGTCTCAGCGCCTCAAGCTGAAGCTCCGGATTTTGATCGATCGTGCTGACCCTGGCGTACCCGACCCGCATAGCCATCCAAATGTTCTTGAAAGTCGTTGGACACATAGCATTTTGCGACAACCGTTTCTATAACAGTTTTGAGAAGATTCCATCGCGCCATTCAAGGGGCGTGACGGCATGCGCTATGGCATGCTCAAAAACCCTCGTTTATGACAAACGATCCATGGAAACCAACTATGTGTCTGACGGCCGAATATTCGCGACATGGAGCAGGGAACCTTACGCATCGAAAATCGGGCGGTCCCCGATCTTGTCCCCCTTGTATGGGATACTCCGGGAATTGAGGCGGCGATACCAAAGGATGCGGTCGGCCAGGCCGTTACCATGTTCGAGCCGCAGGAATGCGCCAACTACTTCAAATCTTGCGGATATGACCCCGAGTAATGTGGACGTGCTCTAGGTCACCCAGAGGGGCGCTCGCATCGAGTATAACCTTAAGCGCGATTGCTTCCGGTGAACCATCCTCCATATGTACGGGATGTACAGCCCACACAGACTTTTCGAGAACCACATTCTCAACAGAAACCTCATAAAGCCTACCCGACGCGAGCTCATCGAGGACAGTGCTCCTCATCACGATCGAAATGCCGAGACCAGCTCGAACTGCATGCTTCACAGCCTCAGTGCTCCCGACATTGAATGAGATTGGGAATTGCTCTGCCGCTTGGCCGAAGGCCTCGCGGAGCACGGATCCGGTACCGGTTCCACGTTCTCCGCCAATGAGGGACTCTTGAAATAACTCTGCCGCTTCAATTGTTTTTCGCGTCCTCCAATTATGCTGTGGGGATACGATTATTACCAGCTTTTCCTTCCGCCAAAGGCGGGCTTGATATCCTTTTCGATCGTCCCACCATTCGGTAAAGGCTAGATCAATCTCCTTCCTCAAGAGCTTTTCGATGATTTCAGGATTTGAGGCAACGGCCACCTCAGGTGGCCGGCCTTGAGCATCCTGTAAACGCTTCAAGTGGACTGGCAAAATATAGGTACCGATGTTAGTACTGGCACCCAACGTAATCCGGCCGCTGTGCAGGCGGTCCAGAGATCTCTTCGTGACGGTCAAAAGGCTGCGTGCGAATGGCAAGAATACGAGCCCTTGCCGAGTCGGCACACACTTGTCCTTCCTCCTCTCGACCAGCCGCACCCCTAGTATATCCTCCAATCGTTTCACATTATGTGAGACAGTCGGTTGGGATATCTGAAGCCGTCGCGACGCCTCGTGAAAGCTGCCAGTTTCGATTACCTCTATGAATGCTGCGACATGCGAAAGGCTAAACATTACTTTCTCTAATCAAGGAATTAGTTGAACCTCGTTAATTGCCGCACGAGGTCTTCGGCCTTGGACAAAATCTATAATGTTGTCAGCAGCCTCGTGCTCGATAGCCAAACGCGACTTCGCCACTGCTGAGCCTATGTGGGGTGTCAAGATCGAATCATGTTCGCGATTGAGGAGACCCCCGTGGACCTTGTCAGGCCGGTCGGGTCTGGCCCAGTCCTCCATCTCATAAACATCAGCGGCGTAGCCTCCCAAGCGCCCCGCCTGCAATGCAGCGACAACAGCCTCTTCATCAACCACGCTTCCGCGTGCAGGATTAATAAGAAGTGCTCCTTTGGGCATTTTGGCGAGTTGTTCAGCGCCGAGGAGATGCTTCGTTTCGGCCGAAAGCGGGAGTGCACACACAAGAAAGGTAGACGACGAGATCAACTGGTCAAATTCAAGAGGCTTTACGTTCAGTCTGATCTCATCGGCTTTGTCCAGGGATTGACGATCCCAGTACGACACAATGGCGCCGAAGGTACTTAGGCGCTGTGCTATAGCTTTTCCGATCGCTCCCATCCCTAAAATGCCGATTGCTGTGCCCTGCAGCCCAAGGCCGTAAAACCGAGGGCGCCAACCTTTGTAATCCCTCCTGACGCTCTTGTCGCCTGGCAGAATGTGCCGCCCAAGAGCAATCATCAGACCGATTGTAAGTTCGGCTGTCGGGTCAGTGAGAAGATCGGACACTATCGTGACGTGGACTCCACGCTGCGTGCAGGCTTCGATGTCGAAGTTATCGAAGCCTTTCAGCGCACATGCCACAAGTTGAAGATCGGGAGCGTGCGCGAGTACAGACGCGTCGATCATGTCCGGCATGAACGCCATCATCGCCTTGGCGTCGCTCAATTCTGCGAGCAGTTTCTCGCGGGGCCATGTATCATCAGTATCGTTGCAAACTAAACGAGCGTGGGGAGATAGCTTTGAGATAATCTCCTCGTGGACGCGATGGGTGATTACTACCTTTGGGAGCATTTAATTTATCCTTCTATTGCAGCTGGCGGCGGAGGAGAGCGCCGACCTGGTCAACGATGGTGACCATCAGAAGGACAACGAGCATGATCGCAAGAACCTCCTGATAATTCATGATCCGGAGGGATGTCATCAACTCGAAACCGATACCACCAGCTCCCACAGTGCCCAGGATTGTCGAGGCGCGGAAGTTGTACTCCCACCGATAGATGGTCACATCGGCCAATTGCGGTAGAACTTGTGGCAAGATCGCCCGCGTCACGATCTGGAACGGCGACGCACCAGCTGCGCGTGCGGCTTCTATAGGCGCATTATCGCAATGCTCGATCGCCTCCGCAAAGAACTTGCCCACCATGCCAACCGAGTGAAGACCAAGAGCCAGCACGCCTGGGAGCGCTCCAAATCCCACTGCCGCCACGAAGACGATGCCCATAATCAGCTCCGGGATCGACCGTAGACCATTCAACAATCCACGCGAGATCATATAGATGACAGCGTTGGGTGCTGTTTTCCCTGAGGCGAAAAAGCCAACTGGAAGTGATATCAGTACCGCGATCGCAGTCCCAGCTATACTCATCGCCAGAGTGTCGATGAGAGGGCTGATCCACTCCAAGCCTCGGTTGAAATCCGGGGGAAACATTTCCGTACCGAGCTGCCAGAGCGCAGGAAACCCAGATCCCAGACGCTCCAGATCAAGAAGACCGGAGTGATAACTGCTAACAATGATCACACACGCAATTGCCAACGCGATCACGCCAGCTCTGGTCCAAGCTTTGTTTTGATGTTGAAGGATAAAGTCGTAGTCGGCCGACGGCTGTGTCATCACATATCCTGGAAGAAAGGACGCAGGCCAGCGCCTGCGTCGAAAGGTGAGAAACTGTCTCGAACGCGCCTTACTGACTCAGGTCCAAGTTCAGCACTTTACCGAGCTCACGGACGACGTCGTAGGCTTTGTCATCGATCGGAGCGAACCCATCGGCTTTGAAGGATGCCAATACCTTTTCGTCTTTAAGGTCGATGAAGGCTTTGGTGATCGCCTCTTTCAACGAAGTGTCAAGATCCGACCGCATGGTCCAGGGGTACTGCGGGAACGGATCGGACTCGGCGAGGGCGATAACTTTCTTAGGATCAATGGTGCCACGAGCGACCATTGAATTGTAGATGGGCAACGAAAGTCCGCCAATCTGAGCATTGCCATTCTGCACTGCAATAGCCACGGCATCATGCGACCCTACGAAGTTCTCGCTATAGTCTTTTCCAGCCTCAACTCCGGCCTTAAGCAGCATAGATTTCGGGATAAGGTGGCTTGAGGTGGAAGCCACGTCCCCAAACGCGACCTTTTTCCCTTTTGCATCTTCAAGGCTTTCGATGCCAGCCTCTGCATTGGCGACAACTACAGCGCGATAGGTAGTTTCGCCATCCTTCATAACTGCTGCGAAAGGCTCGATATCAGCCTTGGTTTTCGCGAGCGTGTAAGAGAGCGGCCCGAAATAAGCCAACTCAAGCCGGCCGAAACGCATCGCTTCGATCATTGACGAGTAGTCGGTCGTTACGATCAGTTCAATCTCCCGACCGAGTGTCTTCTCAAGATACTCCTCGAGAGGACGATTGTTTTTGATGACAGTGGCGGCGTTCTCGTCCGGTAGCAACGCGACGCGCAATGTCTCTGGATTTGAGCCAGCATGCGCCAACGAACTCCAGCCAAGAACGGCGAGGAATGCGAGGGACAGAAGCTTCTTCATAATGCGGCCTCCATGGCAGCTAAAGGTTGATCATACTCGTAGTTGGACAAATCTTGTGTTGTGGTCGGATTTCTTGGGGCGCTGCGGTAGATCGACGCACACATTTGATCGGTCAGTTCGTCGACAGCGGCGTCCGCAACCACTTCCCCGTCGCGCATAGCAATGACCCGGTCGCCGAACCGGCGAGCTAGATCGATCTGATGAAGGCTGATCACAGCAGTGATGCCGTCGGCTGTGCATATTTCGCGAAGCTGCGACAGGACCTCGACAGCCGTTTCAGGGTCCAGACTTGCAACGGGCTCATCTGCAAGGACCAGTTGGGGCTTCTGGACCAGCGCGCGCGCAATGCCCACCCGTTGCTGCTGACCGCCGGATAGTTGATCCGCCCTGACGAGAGCCTTATCAAGAAGGCCTACGCGTTCAAGGCATTCCAACCCCAGCCTTCGATCCGAACGCGGCATAGGGAACAACGTACGCCAGCCAGAGTGGTAGCCCAGGCGGCCCGTCATGACGTTGTCGAGCGCGCTCAAGCGCCCTATGAGTTGGTGCTGCTGGAATATCATCCCAGTTCGCCTTCGGTGAATGCGAAGCTTAGTTTCCGCATCCAGAGCACCAATATCGTTAGAAGTGATCGAACCAGACGTCGGCGCAACCAAGCCGTTGAGTGTCCGGATGAGGGTAGATTTGCCTGCGCCGGATCTACCGAGGAGCACGACGAACTGACCCTGGTTGAACGTCAATGTCGTTGTCTTCAAAGCTTGGGTGCCGTTGGCATAGGTCACGGCAACTCCGTTCAGAGCCAGCATCACAATAATCCTGATCGTTAGTGGTGCATCGATTGAATATTTGCATCACTATGGGCGACATATGACGTCCGTTTATCAGGCTCGTGAAACTTCAATGACAGCACTTAAACTCAGCTCTACCTCCTCGCGTAGCTGCGATGGAGAAATTTCACCCAGAGCCGCCTGATCATGACGGCCCGGTCCCAATTCTACACCACCTTGACGGATGCTATCCCATATTCGGCCAGATAAACCGGCCCTTCTCCAGCCGCCGGGTAAAAAGGCAGGCGCCCAGACCATCATGCCAGATGATCTTCAAAATATCCGATCTGCGGCCCCTGAAGACGAAGAGATGCCCTGACAACGGATCATGCTGCAGAACCTCCTGCACCCGAAGCGCCAAGGAGGGAAAGCCACAGCGCATGTCCGTATATCCGCGCCTTCCTGGCGGGCACCCTTGATCCCGAATATTCCCGTCAGCTGACCGAGCAACTACGACAGGCAGGCGTCCCGGTTTGACCATGCCGTCGCTGGCAATTAATCTGAGCACGTGGCGGATGTTTGCAAGCAGACCCGGATGTTTGCGAGCACATTGGCAAAGAGCGTGAGCACGACGCCCGCTCCATTGTCAGATAATTCGAGCAGAAAATGCCGATGTTTGCGAGCAGAGGCGCTTATGTTGGCAAGCCGCTACAC
>NZ_OZ012607.1:0-129752 GCF_963942435.1 Shinella sp. WSD5-1 | reverse complement strand
AGCTGCCGCGGTCGATCCCAGAAATTGTCGCCTGAACATCTCGTCTCCAAATCAAAGGAGCCGGATCATAAAACCTCTAGGTACTTGAGGTGCAAGAGGCGTAAACGCGCGCCACGATTTTTACGACGGATTCAAACGAAGGGTCGGATTCAAGCCCGCCGGGGCCTATGCCGATCCATCAGTATGCCAGAATTGACGTCGTCAGCATCACGTTTGCCAGACCCGCGTGATCAAGTGCGCCAACGCGATCACGAACGCCGCGATGCTGGGGAGCGCAGTCAGGGCCATTCCAAACGCACGGCCACCGGCCCCTTTTGAGTACCCGACTAAGAAGCAAACGCGGCCGACACCGAACAGGACCACAGAAGCCGCGATAAACGGCATCATCGCCGCGCCTTCCAGCATCACGAGCGCGGATAACGTCACGGACGCGATGACGAATTGTTCGAGCGTGTTCTGAAGAAAAGCGGCTGCAACGGCAATTCTAGAGCTCGGGCGAGAGTACGCCGATCCGCCGATATCTTCCGCAGAATGACGTCGGCCTCGTGCCACCATGGCGACGCCTATGATGACCCAAACGACGAGAAGCAAGTTCGCGGCGGCTATGAAGAATAGCCGCGATTCCAGATTTTCGTCGGGGAAAACCTTGGCGCCGCGTAGAAGGTATTGCGTGCCACCGAGGGCCAGCATGCACACCATGGCAGCCGCACCGCTTCTCAAGAGGATTTTGCGCTGCTCTTTCCGAAGTTCAGCTTTGGACGCCGGGACGATTACCATATCAACACTCCGCACCGTATGAGCCTGAACGTAAAGCTCTTACTGTCAGGACCGCTCGATCGCGGGTGCCAGAGCTTTAAGTTCCGCTCGGCATGGTTTGGATGACCAGCAATTCGGCGGCTGCTGCGATTGTCGCCGTGCTCGTGTCGCAGTTTGGTCGAGACGAAAAAAGCTCTGCAGACGAAACCTCCTCGACCCCGAACTTCAGTGAACGGAACCGACCAGCGGAGCGTCGCCGTCTCGAATGGACACCCAGCGCCCCGTATGGTCGACCGCCTGTCGCTTCAGGTAAGTGTAGCCAGTTTCGTCCCAGTTCAAGACGGCATCTGTCAGATTATCAAGAATGACGTCTCCGATGTCGGTTCTCACCGTCAGAACGGCGTGCCCCTCACCGTTCGGTCGACGCAATACCGTAATGAGCACCGTTGACGACGGGATACCATCCTCGATCAAAACACGACGTTTTGCGAGCACATAGTCCTCGCAATCGCCTCCATCGACTGGATAGGTCCAGTATTCTTCCACTCCGTATAGATCAAAATCACTTATGGGCTTGATTGCCTTGTTCACTGAAACATTCAATTGTTGCAACTGCGCAAGGAACTCGCTCGACATTGGCAATGGCGCCGTTTTCCTGGAACGTAACGTGCATTCTGACGCGTTTCGCTTGCAGAACTCAAAATGACCGATTGGTTGAGACGTGAAATTTCCCGTGACCATCGCGGACGGATGAGCCCATGCGCCGTTGCCGACAAAAGACCAGAGAGCCGATAGGCTCGCACCTGCGATCAACCGTCCGAAATTCATCACCACTCCGATTCATTCCTGATCAACGTGTCCAGATTATTAATGATTCCCGTCTCGCGCGTCCATGCGCCTGACACTCGGAGAGCCGAAGACACCGCTCAAAGTGGTTCGAGCGTTCCAAACCATGCAACCAGCGCAACGGCCAATAGCCCAAGCGCGATCTCGAGTCTGGTTGCTCTCGCGAGCGCCGACAATGCGTCGGGCCTGTCCCGAAGACGCGGCACCAGGAAGTAACGATTGCACACCGCAAGTCCGACCATGGCCATTGTCACGAACACCTTCAAAGCCCAAAGCAGCTGATAGCGAATGCTCCAGTCAAGCGGTATTCCTTCGAAGATCCAAAGAGTAGCAATCAACCCGGTCACGAGCAGAAGCGAAACCCAAAAATGGCCCTCGCCTGAATAACGGATAAGAATCATCTTCGCGTCAAGCTTTTCCACGTCCGGCAGAAGCCGCAAGACATACGGCAGCGCACCCAACCAAGCTCCCGCAGCGATCTGGTGAAGCACGTCATTCGCCTGCCGCACATACCCGAATACGCCTTCGGATGCTGCGGCATGTCCGGTCATCGATTGGGCAATGAACACGATCACTATCGACAGCACGGTGGCCCTTGTCCATTGCATGACAAATGCAAACGCAGCCACCGTGATCGCCGCCGCCTGGAGAGCCCACGACCTTCCGGGCGTGGTGAAAACTATGACATCCCGAAGAAGGCCCGGTTCAAAAATATCGCCCCACCCGTCAGAAACCCGGGCCGCCTGTGCCGGCAGGAGAATAATGACCGCGACAACCAAGCACAGAATCATCCAGCCCTCGAAACGCATCCTCTCTGCATGAGGCTGGAGGCGCCAGCGAAACAATGACGCCCCCCAGATCATAAGGGCTGCTCCGAATATTGCGCCCCGGCACAGGATGAGGACAATTACCGGGTCCGCCATTCACGGCACCTCATTTGACGAGAAAGCTGAAATTGCCGTTTATCTTATGACCATCCTTGGAAAGAGCATCCCATTTGACATCATACCTGCCTGAAGGCAGCGGCTCCGGAAGGGGCGCAAGAAGCGTATGACCATCCTGCGAATTGATAGGCTTGCCCACTCGCACCGCCGCACCATCAGGCCCGATGAGTTCGATATTGCTGAAGCGCAGGTTGACGGTTTCGGAGAACGTGAGCTCAAGTGACCTTGGTGCTTCCACGGTTGTATCGGCACTTGGCGACGAATTCTTGAGCACGGAGTGCGCCGTTGCCGGGGCGGCTGTCAGAACTGTCATTGCAAACGACGTTAAGAATAAAGCTTTGAATTTGTTCATGTCGCTGCACGGTCCTGAATATCGGGTCGCCGTCATCAACGATGACAGCGGGTTGATAGGATGATTGGGGCGGCGGAGCGCCACGCCGCACGGCTACACGCTCTTCTCGCCTCAATCCGCGATGATTGCCTATCCTGCGCACAAAGTCGCCGAGCCGGACGACGTGTACCGTTGCGCACAGATGCATAACGGTCATGGCATGACAAGAAGCCGGCTCGTGTGTGGCGTTGCTTCAAGAACTCACGTCGTCGGCACCTGCGCCAGCAGTTCCTCGAACACCTTCTTTGCCTTGCCTATATGTTTCACCGTCCTGGCCTGTTCCAGGTTGACCGGCTGCCCCACCGCGATGAGCGCCACCATCCCCATTCCATAGTGCGGAAGGCATTTTACACCATAGATGCCTTCCTGCTCGACGGTTACCGTGATCTGCTCGTTGATTTTGCCTTTGAACGCGTTCGCTCCATCCGGGATCAATCCCTTGATGGTCTCGGCATTGTGGCCCTTGTCGACGGGCACAAAGGTCACTGTATCGCCAGGCGCGGCCAAAATGAAATCGGGCTCGAAGACCATCGCGCCCTTCTTGCCTTTGTTGAGCATCATCACCTGATGGTCTTTCGTTGCCGCTCTGACAGGCAGCGCCGTCAACGCTATGGTGCCAATCGCTGCACCCAGCAATACGTCTCGTCGTTTAAGCATGTGGTTTCTCCTTCACAATCTTGCACGATTGCAGGATATCGCCTGCCTGTTCGGAACACTTTGGTCAATCGTAACCGGCAAAGCGAGATGTCGCGCGGCGAACTGCCGCTCCCCAGCCGCCCATCATCGCCTCCATCGCCGGCGGTGTTCAATCCGCGGTTGGACCGTCTGTGAACGATCGACCTAAGTGCCCGACTATCTGGCTGAGAAACGCGCGCGCGCGCGGGTTTCGCGGCGACTTGAAAAACTCCGCCGGCCGGTTTTCTTCGATCACTTTTCCGCCATCCATGAAAACGATGCGGTCGGCAACCGCCTGCGCAAAACCCATCTCATGCGTGACGCACAGCATGGTCATACCGTCGTTGGCGAGTTCGATCATTGTGTCGAGCACCTCCTTGATCATCTCCGGGTCCAGCGCCGATGTCGGTTCGTCGAACAGCATAATGCGAGGTTTCATGCACAGCGCCCGCGCGATCGCCACACGCTGCTGCTGACCGCCCGAGAGCTGCCCGGGATACTTATCGGCCTGCTCCGGAATGCGGACCTTTCGGAGGAACTCCATCGCAATCTCCTGCGCGTGTTGGCGCGGCATTTTGCGAACCCAGATTGGCGCGAGGGTGCAGTTTTCCAGTATGGTCAAGTGCGGGAAGAGATTGAAGTGCTGAAAAACCATTCCAACTTCCGATCGGACTTTCTCGATCCCCTTCAGGTCACCGGTCAATTCGATCCCGTCAACGATGATCCTGCCGCGCTGATGCTCCTCGAGCCGATTGATCGTGCGGATCAGCGTCGACTTGCCAGAGCCGGAGGGTCCACAGATAACAATCTTCTCGCCTTGCGCGACAGAGAGGTTGACGCTCTTCAAGACCTCGAAATCGCCATAGGACTTCCCAAGATTCTCGATACTTATCGCGAGTGTTGCAATGGGAGTGGCAGCCATCAAAGCATCTCCTTACCGCGGCGTTCCAGGAAGTCGGCAAAACGAGCAAAGGAAAAGGCGAGAATGAAGTAGATCAGACCGATGAACAGGAAGGTCTCTGTCGATGGTGCTGGCCAGTCCGGATCGGACAGTGCCGCCTTGCCGGAACTGATGAGATCGAAGAGGCCCACCACCAGAACCAGGCTGGTGTTCTTCACCATCACGATGATGGTGTTGGTCAGCGCCGGGATGACGATGCGGATCGCCTGCGGCAAGATGATCAGTCGCTGGGTGTTCCAATATCCGAGGCCCAGCGCTCCTGCCGCTTCCGCCTGGCCCGCAGAGATCGACTGGAGCCCACCCCGTATCACCTCCGCGAGGTAAGCCGCCGCAAAAACCGTGAGCGCAAGAAGCGCACGGACGAATTTGTCCGGGAGGAGCCAATCCGGAAGAAAGAGCGGCAGCAGGATCGAGGCGACGAAAAGAAGGCTCAGAAGCGGAAGACCGCGGATCGTCTCGATGACCAGGATACTCAATGTTCGCACAACAGGCATATGCGACCTGCGGCCGAGAGCCAGAAGCACTGCCGCCGGAAATCCGAGGCCGATGGCGAAGACGGTGAGGATAAGCGTCACCGGCAGGCCGCCCCAGGCGCTTGTGGGCACGTAGGGCAGACCGAAACCGCCGCTCATGAGCCACAGCACGACGATCATCATGCCCGGCCAGGCCAGGGCGAGCCAAGGCCGCCATGACGACGGCCTTGCGGAAACCACCAGTGTCGCGAGGATTAATCCGCACACCAGTGCGGCGCGCCACCGTTCCGAGGGCGGATAGATGCCGAAGAGGATCTGCCCATACTTGGCGAGGAGAAAACTCCAGCAGGCGCCTGTCGCCGCCTGGCAGGTCTGGGGCTCGGCGGGAAGCACGGCTGCTTCGAAGATCGCCCAATCCGCAAGCGGCCACCCGATACGGACCAAAAGCGCGACCAGCGCTATCGTCAAGACAGCATTGAGCGGCGTGCCGAAAAACGGCGCCAACCGTCTCGTGAGAGGGCGACTGGTAAGCGCCGGTACGTTGTAGGCGATTTCGACCATTTTCAACGCTCCACGATGGCGATGCGCCGGTTGTACGCGTTGAGCAGCGCGGACAGGGCGAGGTTGACGAGGAGAAAGACGCCGAGGATCATCGCGACGCCTTCGATCGCGTGGCTGGTCTTGTTGATCATAGTGCTCATGACCGTCATGAAATCCTGGTAGCCGACCACGATCGCGAGGGTCGAATTCTTGATGACGTTGATGTACTGGCTATTCATCGGAGGGACGATGCTGCGCAGGGCAAGCGGCAAGACGACCAGCCGGTAGGTCTGCGCCCGAGTTAAACCCAACGCAGTGGCGGCTTCCCACTGTCCCCTGCGTACCGCGACGATCCCCCCGCGAACGATTTCCCCGACGAAACCCGCGGTATAGAATGTAAGGCCGATCAGGATGGAGGTCAGTTCGGGCGTCAGCGACCAGCCGCCGACAAAGTTTGCACGGCGGAATTCGGGCAACTCGATCGATAACGCATTGCGATAGAGCATGAGAAGCAGGGCCACGCCCGATGCCACGGCAATCCATGCCCATAAGACATAAGGCGGGCGCCGGCCCGTACGAGACTGCCGCCTGTGGGCGGCGCGGGATGCCGTGAACACGCCCAGGAGGCCGGCGCCAACGAATGCCAGCGGCATTACCCCCGATGCCGACCAGTGAAGCGCCGGCATGGAAAGTCCCCGCACCGAAAGATGCGTGCCGGGGCCCAGCTTCCACGCTTGCGAAGCGAGAGGCAAAACCTCCCACCAAAGCGCGTAGGTGAAAATGAGTAGGACGACGAGCGGCGTGTTGCGGGCGATCTCAACCCAACCACGGCAAAGGCCGCTCATCAGGGGGTTGTTGCTCAGGCGCCCGATGCCGATGAAGAGGCCAATGACGCTGGCGATGACGATCACGAGGACTGAAATGAACAGGCTGTTGGCGAGGCCGACGACCGCCGCCCACCAGTTCGGATCGGAGGACGAATAGGGAAGGATCGTCTCCGCGATCTGAAAATTCGCCGGTTTCCAGAGAAAGCCAAAACCGACGGGTATGCCCCGAAGCTGAAGGTTTTGCGCCGTGGCGGAGACCAAGGCGATCCCGAAGGTCGCAACGCCAGCCAACAACATCAGCTGAACGGCAGCCGCACGAAAGCGGGCATCCTGCAGCATGATCTGAATCTCCTCTGCATGCATTGCCCGGCCGCTGCGACCGGGCAATGGTCCGGTTCGGTTACTTGAACGCAATCGGGAATAGGATGCCGCCATCGCGCGGGAGGGCGTTGAGACGGCGCTCGGCCTTGAGCGCGCTCTGTGCCCCAAGATTGCGGTCAAAGACTTCGCCGTAGTTTCCGACCTGCTTGATGACATTGTAGATCCAAGCGTCGTCCAAACCGAGCGGCTCGCCGATGCCGGGTTCGGCCCCCAGCGCCTTGCGCGTTTCTGCATCGCCGCTCGTCGTTTTGATTTCATCGACATTCTGCGAGGTGATGCCGCGATCTTCGGCCCAGACCATGGCGTTGAACGCATAGCGCACGATGTCCAACCAGCGGTCGTCACCACGGGGGATGGCTAGAGCGAGCGGCTCGGTGGTCGCGCCGCTATAGAAGATGGCATGCTCCTCCGGATTGCCAGCGACAGACGCACGCTGGCCGGCAATGGCGAAGCCGTCGCTCATATAGCCGTCGCAACGTCCGCCGAAATAGGCATCCCGCGCCAGGATGGTCGAATCGAAATAGACGCGTTGGACCTTGACGGCATTGTCCTGCTCGATCGTGTCGAGCGCGTTCTCGACCAGGCTGCCACCGCCCTGCAGGCAGATCGTCAACCCATCGAGGTCAGCCGCTTTCTGGACGTTCAACGCCTTGCTCAACATGATGGCGTCGCCGTCGACGAGGTTGATCGCCACGAAGCGGACCGCGGTGTCGCGTGTGTAGGTCCATGTCGTCGTCCGCGACAGGACATCGATCTCGCCCGTCTGAAGGGCAGGCAGGCGCTGGGCCGCGTTCAGTGGAACGAACCGTGCCTTTTTGCTGTCCGCGAACACCGCGGCGGCAACGGCTCGGCAACTGTCGACGTCGAAACCGGTCCACTCTCCCTTTTCGTCGGGGCGTGACAGGCCGGGCACCCCCTGGCTGGCGCCGCAGCTCACATATCCCCGTTCCCGGACCTTGTCGACGATGGATTGGGCGTGAACCGGCTCGCCGGAAAGTATAGCAGCAGCGATGGCGCTGGTCAGCAGAATTGCGTACTTCATCGTTCTCTTCCTCTTGTTGTGATTGTTCCCTCTTCATCAATCCAGTGCTCGTGCACCACATCCGCGACCAAGGCATTCAGGGCCGCCTCGATATCCGCCTGCAGGTCCTCGACCGGCTCTAGACCGACCGAGAAACGGACGATCCTGTTGCTGCCCGGAACAGGCAATGCCTGGTTCGCGGATACATCCAGTTGAGGCGTGACGATGCTTTGCGTGCTTCCCCAGCTTGCACCGATACGGAAGACCTTGAGCGAGTCCACGAAAGCGGAGACATTGGCTTGGAACGGTGGTGCCAGCCTCACCGAGAAAAGGCCGCTGGCACCCTGGAAATCACGCCGCCAGATCGAATGGCCCGGGTGGTTCGGCAGGGCAGGATGCAGCACATCGCCGATCTCTGAACGGCACTGGAGCCAGCGCGCGAGCGTCAAGGCGGATATCCCCTCCCGCTCCAACCGCAGCGGCATCGTCTGAAGCCCGCGCAGCGCGAGGCTGGCGTCATCGGCCGAGATGCCGAGACCCATGGTCCTGCCGGTGTCTTTCAGCCGCCGGTACAATCCTTCATCGCGTGTGACCAGGGCACCGAGCAGAAGATCCGCATGCCCACCCACATGTTTTGACAAGGCTTCCATGACAAGATCCGCACCGAGATCAAGCGGGTTGCAGTTTAGCGCAGACGCCCATGTGTTGTCGGCGAGCACGCAGGCTCCGGCCGCACGGGCGGCGCCTGCGATCGCCGGTATGTCCTGTATCTCGATAGTGTTGGAACCGGGCGATTCCACCACGATCACCCGCGTGCGCTCGTCGATCAGGCGAGCGACGCCTGCTCCGGCGGCTGGCTCGTAGAGAACCGTTTCGACACCGAACCGTGAAAGCGTGTCATGGCAGAAGCTGCGTGTCGAACCATATGCGGCGGATGTGACGAGAACGCGGTCGCCTGCTTTCAAAAGGGAGGTCAATGCGAGCGCGGTCGCCGATTGGCCCGACGGCAGGCAAAGGCAGTGGTCCGCGTCGTACAACTCGGCGAGCCGTGCCTCAAGCGTACGGGTCGTCGGCGTGCCGTACAGGCCATAGGTATAACCGTCATAGAACCGGTCGTAGCGGCGCTCGAACGCGTCGGAAGACGGAAAGACGATGGTGGAGGCACGCGTGACCGGCGCGGAAAGGCTCCTGAACCCTTCATCGCTTATCGGTCCGGCATGCAGCAGTTTGGTTTCTCGGTTCACGGCTAAACTCCCTGAACGAGATATAGCGTATCGCCACTATGTGCGATAATGTCTCAGCCATAGGCACTTTATGCGCGGATGTTATAATGCACCTGGGAGAACTCGAGGCCTTCGACGCGGTGATGCGTATGGGAAGCACATCGCGAGCCGCTGAGTTCCTGGGCATCAGCCAGCCGGCCGTCAGCCGGGCGGTTGCCCGCCTTGCCCGCTCGACGCGACTGACCCTATTCCGCCAGGTCGGCGGCAGGCTCGTACCAACGCCAGAGGCAATTGCCTTGCACGAGGAGGTCGAGCGGGCTTTCATCGGGATGGACCAGCTGCGCGCGCGTGCGGCGATGATCCGGGAGTTCGGCGCCAGCGGACTCCGCCTGGCATGTTACCCTGCGCTCGGGCTTTCGTTCGCGCCGAAGGCTATCCAACGCTATCGCAGCAGGGACCGAACCGGCCATGTCACACTTCTGATTGCCGGCTCGAATGCCGTGCGCGATATGGTCGCTTCCGGCCAGGCGGATGTCGGTCTTACCGCCGACGAAATCGACACGTCTCGCGTCTCCGTGCAACCCTTCATGTCCGCGCCGGCCGTTTGCGTCATGGCGGCCAGTCATCGGCTGGCAGGAAGGGAAAACGTAACGCCCGCGGACTTGGAGGGCGAACCGTTCATCGCGCTGTCTCCGGACGACACGGTGCGCAGACGGATTGAACGGACCCTTGAAGAGGCGCAACTGCAAACCCGCACTGTCGTCGAAACGCAATATTCCGAGGTCGTCTGCAATCTGGCCCTGGAGGGCGTCGGAATCGGCATCGCCAATGCAATGACCTACAAGGCCAGCCAGTTTGAGAGCCGTGGCCTTGTCGCTCGCCCCTTCATCCCTGCGATCCCGTTCCGCGCCCTCATCCTCACGAGCAAGGATCGACTTAAATCCACAAGGGCCGAGACGCTTATTGCCGCGCTGCACGACGCCCGCAACGACATCGGCATCAAGGTCGGCACTATCGAGACAGCGGTCAGTATGTAGAACCTTTGCCGAGTGCGACCCGCCGCAAAACGCCGAACGCGGGATGCCATCGTGATTGGCACCTGCCGATGTCATGACATCAAACGCGCGGGATCAAAATCACTTGCGATTTCAACGGGTCGTGCGCGAAGGCAGGAATTTCGCCTCCACGCTGCACACACCGGTAATCGCCTGTTAAGCATAATGCCGTGAGATAGGTCTTCGAAAATGCAGCGATCCGGGCATTACGCACATGCACCGCGCCCTCATGAAGTTGATCATTGTCTTCCTTATGTCGCTCGTCGTCGGAGCAAGCACCGCGGCGTCGGTGGCGGCGCGCAGCCACGCGCTGTCCGACCCGTTACAGAGCAGCGTGAGCCTTTTGGCGATAGACACTGATGATTCAGAGCTTGACCATCCGGCGAGCCTAGAGACCTGTCACGAAGCCTGCAGCTGGCTGGTCGCGTGGTTCTGGCCGGTGGCCGCACCGGTCCGCCGGATTCGCCCCAATCAAGCTTTCGACACGCAATCGTCAGTTCCAGCCCGGCTGATTCTGCCTCCCCCTCGCTCGGCTTGAACCAACCGGGGACGCACGCGTGCGCGATGCGGTCTCCGGTGACGCGACCGCGGCATACGCTCGGCCGCTCACCCACCATTCCCATTTCAAAGCCGATTGCAGACCGCCAAGCGACCCCTGCCCGTGCCAAGGAACACTTCCATGAGACGACTTTCAAACCACGATACCGAACAATCCCCAACAGCGGAGCGGCCGGCTTCCCCGGTTCTGGATCGACGGACCTTCGGCCTTGCCGCCGTCGCTCTCCTTGCCTCACCCGCGCTCGCCTTCGCGCAAGGCAGGAAACGCACGATCGACATCGATGAGAGATTTCTGCCGCAACTGGTGACATCTCCCTATCCGGAGACGGCCGGTACCATCATCGTCGTACCGAGGGATCGCTTTCTCTATCTCATCGAAGAAGGGGGCCTTGCCCGCCGCTATGGCGTAGGTGTCGGGCGCGCGGGCCTGGCGTTCTCCGGCACGGCGACTGTCGGCCGGAAGGCGAAATGGCCAAGCTGGCGCCCGACCGACAACATGATACGGCGTGATCCGAAGAAATATGCACGCTATGCCGACGGCGTTCCCGGCGGGCCGAAGAACCCGCTGGGCTCGAGGGCTCTCTATTTGTTTCGAGACGGCAGAGACACCCTCTATCGCATCCATGGCACGACCGAGCCCTGGACGATCGGCAAGGCGGTTTCGAATGGTTGCATACGGATGGTCAACGGTCACGTCGAAGACCTCTATGAGCGCGTCCCGGTAGGAACACGCGTCGTGGTGGTTTCGTGACGGCGCGGCAGGTGCTTGTCATCGGAGCCGGCCAGGCTGGCCTTGCCGCAGGGTACTACCTGCGCAGGGCCGGTCTGCCTTTCCTGATCGTCGACGCCCATCCGCGCGTCGGCGACAGCTGGCGCAGCCGCTACGCTTCGCTGACCCTGTTCACTCCACGCCAGTTCAGCGCCCTTCCAGGCCTGCCCCTTGCCGGCAACCGGGAGCAATATCCGAGCCGCGACGAGTTTGCTGTCTACCTGGAAGACTACGCCGCGCGTTTCAGCCTGCCGGTGCGATCGGGAACACGGGTCGCGCGCTTGTCGCGTGCGAACCGGGTCTTCCTCGCAGAAACGGACTCGGGCGAGAAAATCGAAGCGAGTGAAGTGATTGTCGCGACCGGGGGTTTTCAGAAACCGATAGTCCCGTCCATCTCTAGCGGCTTCGGATCTGAGGTGCTGCAGTTGACGCCGCAAACCTATCAGAACCCTGCGGGTGTGCCCGATGGACCGGTCCTCGTCGTTGGAGACGGCGCAAGCGGTCGTGACATCGCACTTGAATGCCGGACCCTGCAACCTGTGATGCTTTCCCACGGCAAGCCTCGAAAACTGTTCCCCGAAGGGCTGTTCGGGAAGTCGATCTGGTGGTGGCTCCGCTTGCTCGGCATTCTGAACGCCTCGCCGGAGTCATGGATCGGCCGCAAGGTGCGCGCTGCCGATGCCTTTCCCGACCGAGGGCAAGACGACAAACACCTGGCGCAGGCAGGTGTTCGGCTTGTGCCACGCCTTGTCGCCGCCTCAGGCGAGACGGCCACGTTTTCCGACGGCAGCTCCGCCACCGTGCGAACGGTAATCTGGGCGACCGGCTATCGCGATGAGACGGGTTGGGTGGAGATTCCGTCGGCCGTAGGACCGGATCGTGCGTTCTCGCACACCAACGGCGTTTCCGCTGTGCCTGGGCTCTACTTCGTGGGCCGGCCGTGGCAACGAAACAGGGCATCCGCTCTCGTCATGGGTGCCGGGCCGGATGCCGAGCGCATCGTCGAGGAGATTGTCCGCCGGCAACACCGTCAAGGGGCCAAGCGATGACCACCAGGCATCAACGGCTTCTTAAATCTTTGTTGACCATAATCCTCGCCAGCAATCTGCGGCGAGACGTCTCTGCCGCCCCGTGAAGTATCTCGTTTGGATCGGAACTGCTGTGTCTGAGTATCCTGTGACTGCGTTTCTGGCGCGCCTGTTCCACGCTGCTGCCGACAAGGGAATCGAGACGATTGCGCGCTGGGTTGCGCAAGCCTCCACCATCACGGCCGCCGCCGCCTCTGTCGTCGCACTGACCGCTGCCACGGCTGCCGCGGAAGATCGATCGCTGAAACTGTTCTTCACCCACACCGGCGAGCGGGCGACGATCACCTTCAAGCGCGACGGCAGGTTCGACCCGAAGGGTCTCGCGCAGGTCAACCGCTTCCTGCGCGACTGGCGCCGGAACGAACCTGCTCGCATGGACCCTCGCCTGCTCGACCTCGTCTGGGAAGTCTATCAGCGCAGCGGCGCGAAGGATTACATCCACATCGTCTCCGCCTACCGCTCCCCCGCCACCAACAATATGCTGCGCGGTCGTTCGCGCAGTTCGGGCGTCGCCAAGAACAGCCAGCACACGCTCGGCAAGGCGATGGACTTCTTCATCCCTGGCGTGAAGCTGGCAAAGCTCAGGGCCACCGCCATGCAAATGCAGGTTGGCGGCGTCGGCTACTATCCGAAATCGGGCTCGCCCTTCGTGCATCTCGATGTCGGCAATGTGCGCGCCTGGCCACGGATGTCGCGTCAAGAGCTTGTGCGCATCTTCCCGAACGGCAAGACACTGCACGTTCCCGCCGATGGTCGCCCCCTGCCCGGCTACAACGTGGCCATGGCGGACTACAAGCGACGCGTCGGCTCGAAATCGATCATGGCCGCGAGCTCCGCCGGCGCTGCACTGTCCGAAGATGACACCTCGCCGAACAGTCTCGTGACCGCGTTGCTGCCGACACGCAAAAGCCGCGCGGAAAAGGCGCTCGAGATGCAGGCCGCGGGCGAAATGACCGTCGAACAACCGGCGTTCTTCGACCTGGCGACCATCAGCGCTCCGCTCCCCACGTTTCGAGCAGCTGAAATCGAACGCGTTGTGAGTGTAAACACCTCCGCTTTCATTCCCTCCTCAACGTTCAAGGCCATGGGAGGCCTCGGCATCACGGGGCGGGTATTGCGCCAGCCCGCTGTCGCCGAATCCGGCCTTCTTGACCTTCACCAGGCAAGCGCATGGACGGTTTCCGACAAGGCGATGCTCGATTGGGCGCTTGCACCGGCCGAGGCGCTTCAACGGCTGACGCTTCCGGCTAGCCTGCGGCGTGCCGTCGCAAGCGTCGACGATACGCGACGCGGTTCGCAAACAACACGGGCACTTGATGCGTCGAGCACCTTCAACCTAGACCGCTTCGGATCAGACGGCTGATTGAAGGGCACGATCACGCGTGCCGGGCGAGAAGCGCGCCCCGCGGGTCCACCTGGACCGTGACATGATCGATGCCGTGCCCTTCCTTGAGAAAGGACGCGACGACCGACGGCAGGGTCAATGGGTCGATCCCCTCCTTAGGGCTGACGTGGACGGTCGCGACGATGCTTTCGTCCGTCAAGGTCCATGCATGGAAGTGGCCCGCCTCGGCGATGCCCGGCAGATTCAGCAGGCCCGCTTCGATTTCATGGGCAACAATGCCTTTCGGCGTGGCCTGCAGGAGCACGCGGATGGAATCGGAAACCAACCCCCAGGCCGAGCGGATGACGAGGCCGGCGACCAGCACCGAGAGAAATGGGTCAAGGATGCTCCATCCGGTGAGCATGATGCCGATGGCCGCAGCAATGGCGCCGACCGATCCGAGAAGGTCGCCGACGACGTGAAGGAGCGCGCCGCGCAGGTTGCTGTCACCGCTGTCGCCGGACCACAGCGCATAGGCGCCGATAAGGTTCACGACGAGACCGATGGTCGCGACAACGAGCATCGGACCGGCGAGGATCTCCGCGGGCTGGTTGATGCGCTGCACGGCTTCCCAGGCGATCCATGCGACAAGCAGCAGCAGGGTCGCGCCATTGGCGAGAGCAGCCAGGACCCGGACACGGTGAAAGCCGTAGGTCCGCTGCGCATCTATCGGCCAGCGCGCCACACGATAGGCCACCAGCGCAAGCAGCAAGGCTGCCGAATCCGAGACCATGTGTCCGGCGTCCGCGATCAGCGCAAGAGAACCTGCAAGCCAGCCACCAATTGCCTGCACCAGCGCATAACCGGCGGTCAGGATGAACACGAGCCTGATCCGGCGCTCGTTCGATTGCGTCACCTCGGCTCCGTGTTGGTGGTCGTGATCTCCATCGGAATGCGCATGCCCCGGCTCGCTGCTCATCATCTTGCGCCCTCGCTACCAGCTTTATCGCGACTGCTTGGAAACTGGTGCGGTAGCGGGCGAACGTCAATCATCCATGTAGATGGTCCGGTGTCCATATGCCGCATTTGTGAAGGACAGTGCGTCATTATTCCGGCGAGAATTCTGGTAAGACAACATCCGGATCAAAAGTCGGAGAACCTGGGCCATGCGCATGATCGCCTGCGCTGCGACAATGTTTGCAACCACGCTGCCGGCTTTCGCCGCCGGCGCTTCGGACGATTTGTCTCTCCATGATAATCCGCCTCGCGCCTTGCTGGTCGAGCACGCCGAACTCCTCGTTGTGGATCAACAAAGCGGTCAGACCAAGGGGTTCCTCACGATCTGGAACGGGACGGACGGCGAGATGCGTCTGTCGTCTGTCGCAAGCGAGACCTTTCGATCGGTTTCGACGCTGTCGTCACAACCCGCCGATGATGTTTCCGAGCAGCGCCGCTTCGAGGATTTCGTTCCGATCCCCGCTCATGCCGAGTTGAGAATGCAGCCAAATGGCATTCGGCTCCTTCTTGGGGATCCAGTCTCCGACATGACGGGGCGCCAGGCCGACCGCTTGACGCTGACCTTCGACGACGGCACGAAACTGGAGGTGATCGCCAAGATCGTCAGCTCCCGTGGCGAACTCGTCAGGCACCATCACGGTCAGGTCGAAGCCGATCCGGGTTGAATCGTCTTGTTGGCGGCAGCAGAGTCGAGAAGGAGCAAACACCCGTTGAGCCAACAGAGTTGCTGCATTGTCGGCGCCGGCCCTGCCGGTCTCATGCTGGGGCTGCTTCTGGCGCGCGCCGGCGTTCCCGTGACGGTGATCGAAAAGCATGACGATTTCCTCCGGGATTTCCGTGGCGACACCATCCATCCCTCGACCCTCGAGGTCATGGCCGAACTCGGGCTGCTCGACGAATTCCTTGCCCTGCCGCATCAGCAGGCCCCCGCCCTCTACGCCGAGATCGACGGCCGGACGGCAAAGATCGCCGATTTCTCCCGGCTGCCGACCCGCTGCAAGTTCATTGCCTTCATGCCGCAGTGGGATTTTCTCGACTTCCTCGCCCGCAAGGCCGCCGCCTATCCCGGCTTTTGCCTTCTCATGGGTTGCCAGGTCATGGGCCTCGTGGAAGAGCACGGTGCGGTGCAGGGTGTCCGGATCATCGAGAAGGGGAACGAGAAGACGATCCGCGCGTCGTTGACCGTCGGTGCCGATGGACGGGAATCGATCGTCCGGCGCGAGGCCGGCCTTGAGATCGAGGACCTCGGCTCGAATGTCGATGTGCTGTGGATGCGGGTTTCCCGCCGGCCGGACGATCCGGCGATGCCGACGGGCCATGCCGGCCCTTCCCAAGGGCTCGTCATGATCGACCGCGGCGACTACTGGCAGATCGGCTTCGTCATCGGCAAGGGACGCTCCGAAGACGTGAAAGGCGACGGGCTTTCGGAACTGCGGAAACGGCTGGCGGCTGTTGCGCCCCTCCCCCTCGAACGGTTCGAGGAGATCGCCGGCTGGCCGGACGTTCACCTGCTGCGGGTTCGCATGGACCGCGCGAGGCGCTGGTGGAAGCCGGGCCTGCTCTGCATCGGCGATGCCGCCCACGCGATGTCGCCGATCGGCGGCGTCGGGGTCAACCTCGCGGTGCAGGACGCCGTCGCCGCCGCAAACATCCTTGCCGGGCCGCTGAAGGACGGGACGTGCTCCTCTGGGCATCTTGCCGCGGTTCAGAAGCGTCGCGCATTCCCGACGAAGGCGACGCAGAAGGTCCAGCTGATGATGCGTCGCAAGCGCGGTCCCGCGGCCGACGCGTCCCAGCCAAAACGGCCGCCGGCCTTCCTGCGGTTCATCGCACGCTCCCGGGTCCTGCCGCATCTGACGGGACGGCTGATCGGGATCGGGTTTCGTCCCGAACATATTCGCAGCTGAGCGCAATCAACGATCATCGACTCCGATGACATCGGCTAGATTGAATTTCGGCGTCGACCGCCCGTCCCGAGGTCTCTTAGGCCGCGCACACTTCTCCCAGATTGGTCGGGTTCATCGATGCACGAGAGCGCGTCGAGAGCACACAAGTTTTGCACGAAACGCGCGTCAGGGTGTCTTGTCCCACAGTGTTCATCATCAAAGCTTGGCGCGACTAGCGTCCAATGAGAAGCCGGCTAGAACAACTCCATCGGGTTCCAGACCGCCAGGACGCCGATCACACTGAACACCACTGAGATGCCCACCAACGCGAAAAGTACGGCAAAAATAAATCTTCTCAGCACAACACCCAAGAACCGAATTGCGATTATGGTAGGCTTGGCGATCAAGCCAACAAGCTTCATTATCTACTCTAAGGATGGCGGCGTGACCACCTCCGCCTTCACATGGCGAACCTGTTTTCTCACCCAGATATCGGCTGGCACTCCCATATCTCCCCGCTCGAACGTGAGTTCACCTAGTCAAGATGACCCGGCATATCTTTCCGTCTATCCACGGAGAACAGAGGACTCAAGCTTCCAAAATGACAAGCGACCCAGCAGAACTGACAGCTGCGGAGTTATCGAGACAGTTCTCGTCGGGAGAGCTGTCATCCGCAGAGGCTGTAGATGCGTTTCTTTCTCGGATCGCATCGCTGGATGGAAAGTTGCACGCGTTCGTAGATGTTTATGGAGATGAGGCGCGAAAGGTAGCTGCTTCTGCTGATCGCGCCATTCGTCAGGGGCGTGCGATAGGCCCATGGCACGGCGTGCCTATCGCGTTAAAGGATTTAATCGAGATCGAAGGAAGGATCACAACGGGAGGTTCTGCTGAGTGGCGGAACAGACGTTCAGACCGAACGGCGACCATTGCACGCCGCCTTCTAAACAGAGGCATGATCTTCCTTGGCAAGACCCAAACGGTGGAGTTTGCAATGGGTGGCTGGGGCACAAACCAGCACATGGGTACGCCTTGGAATCCTTGGGATCAAGCGACAGCAAGAACGCCGGGGGGATCGAGTAGCGGTTCCGGTGTCGCGGTTGCGGCGCGTATGTCGCCTTGGGCGATTGGAACCGACACGGGCGGCTCGGTCAGGCTTCCAGCGGCATTCTGTGGCATCACGGGTTTGAAGGTGACGTCTGGGCGCATCAGCTCGTATGGAGTTATGCCGCTGAGCCCGACGCTCGACACAGCGGGACCAATGGCCCGGACTGCTGAGGACACCGCCCTGCTGTACTCCCTTCTCGAGGGGATCGACCCGCTTGATCGTGCAACGTGGGGCACCCCTAGAAGCGATGTGCTGGCTGGCCTCAAGGGAGGGGTTGAGGGTCTTCGGCTTGCCCGCATAGATCGAGATGAAAGAGAGGGCGTCGACGAAGAGGTTCTCGCTGCATACGATGCATCGTTGGAGTGCCTTGCGAAGCTTGGCGCCGATATCATCGACCTACCGTTGCCATTCCGATTCAACGCCTGCTTTTCCCCTCAAGCTGCAATCACAAAAGCCGAGGCATATGCGTTGTTCGGTCATCTTGCAAATGACCCAACCACAGCGCTCGGTGACCTTGTTCGTGAACGAATCCTGTCGGGGCGAAATCTCTCTGCCCAGGACTATCTCGTGGCAATGTGTCAACGAGAAAAACTGGGGCAGGAAATGCAAGCAGCGATGATTGACGTGGACGCGCTTTTGACGCCGACGACCGAGACGCCGGCACGCACACTTCACGACCTTGACGAATCCTACGCAGCGTCACGGTTCACCAAGTTTGTGAATACGTTCGATATGTGCGCGTTAGCAGTTCCGAACGGATACACCCGTAATGGACTTCCGACATCGCTACAAATCGTCTGCAAGAGCTTTGCCGAAGATCTGGCCCTCAGAATCGGCCATGCATTCCAGTTGGTGACGGGTTGGCACCATAAGGCGCCCATGGTCGACACAGTTCGGGCGCGATCTACCTAGGACAAAGGGAACGCTGCTCGTCTCGACGGCGCCAGCAGCACTGACATCTCTCGCGGGATCTTGGCCCCAGGTGGGCTCGCCGCGGCGAAAAGCCACACGCCCGTTTCCGCACGGCCGGGCGCTGCTGGATCACTTGGACTGATCACTCAACTCATCTTTTTGGCAGTTTCAGGAACATGAGACCGCCGGTAAGAAGAAGGCTTGATCGTATTCAGGCGGCCCAGGCGCGGCTAGGACGAAGAGGAGTGCGCATTTCGAATGGATGATCGCTCGTACCTATCGCTCACGCTCGGAGAGCTACAGACCCTGTCGGAACCTGGCGAGCTATCCGGTGCACTCCATGCGGTCAGAACTCGCTATGGTTTGTCGCACATGACATTCCTTGTCGTCCGGAGAGGCGCTGGCCCGTCGGCGGCTCCCTACTACTGCAGCACCTATCCAGAGGAATGGATCGCGACCTATTTCGCCAACGACTACCTTGCAATAGATCCTGTTATCGATATTGCGCGCTGGGGACTGCTCCCGGTGGACTGGTCGACGCTCGACCAAAGAGCCTCACGGGTCCGCCGGCTGTTCGACGAAGCTCGGGCCTATGGGATAGGCCCGAACGGCCTCACCGTCCCGATCCGTGGCGCAAACGGAGAGCGCTGCCTGTTTTCGGTTACTTCCGACTGGTCAGGTAGCGACTGGTTGGCCCTCTGCGCTGCAAACCTCCACGACCTGCATATTCTCTCCCACTACCTCCACGAGAAAGTGCTCACCCTCTCGGGGCTGCGCCGCCCCGTTCTTGTCCGAGAATTATCGAGGAGAGAACGCCAATGTCTCCAACTTCTTGCGTCCGGCAAGATCTATAAACAGATTGCCGTCATCCTGGGCATCTCGGAGAGTGCGGTTCACCTCTATATGCGGTCGGCCAGGCGGAAGCTAGGCGCCACGACTAGCTACCATGCCGTGGCCAAGGCGAGCTACTTGGAACTGGTCGACGTCTAGGCACATCGCAGCGTTTTAGGCCAATCATCACCTTGACGATCTTCTCGTCACTCTCTGGCAATCTGGCGATTTCGATAGATTGCGCCCCCCTCCTCTCGCCCCGAAGATTGTCGTTCCGCAACAGCATCGACCCTCGTGTAGCGAGCGGGCAAAGGCGGTTCAACTCTCGCCTGGTTGGTTCGCGTCGGCGGTCGATCAATGGGAGGCGATGATGACGGTGGATCCGGAAACAATAGAGCGCTGGCGAAACGCCCCGCGGCTGACGTCCTTCGCCCCCTTCTTCGAAAGAACGGCCAGTGGTCGAGGTGGGGCGCCGGATCTTGCACAGCCACAGCCTGACTTGAGCCTGATGGATTTCGATCTCGACTGCGCTGTCTTTGCGGACACGCATACGCGCTTGTTCGGAATTTTCGACCAGCACTATTACGCCAGCATTCCTTACCGGCTCGAAGAAGAATGCCGTCTCGGGGCGGCTGTCCTTTCGTTCGCACTGCAGAACTGGGCTCGAGCCATGATGCCCACGACGATCTATACGCTCGGCACTGGCACAGGTTGCCTTGCACGAAGCCTTGCGGCGCTTGGCGGAGGGCGCATCAAGACGCTCTGTTGCAGTCCAACGCCCGCCAACCGCGAAGCTTTTCTCGCGAGACGGGGAAGCGAGCACGCACATTTCTTTCTCGGGCCGTTTTTCGAACTCGATGACGATCGCTACGCGAGCGATTCAGATCTCTCCCCCTTCCGGGACGGCTTTGATGTCTTGTTCGAAGATACAACCTTTCAGATGTACGATCAGGATCGCGTAAAGCAGCTCGAGTTCGTCGTCCCTCATATCCGGCAGGGCGGCGTCCTGGTGCAAGTGCAGAAACTCGCCCATGAAGATGATGCCGTATACGCTGAGCGGGAGCGCCAAAAGGATGAGCTGTTCAAGGCCCGATATTTTTCGCAGGAGCATATCTCCGAAAAGAAGGCCGAGATTCTGAACACCATGACGGCCTGTCAGGTGGACCTCTCGACCACGACTGCGGCGCTCAGGGCGTTCTTCCGCTATTCCGTGGTGACCTGGAACAGCGGCAATTTCTACATGATCGCTTCCTCCAACTCGCGGGCCTCGTTGTTGGAACTCATCTCGCTGATGCTGAAACCGGCTATGCCGCCTGCGTTCTGCTACGAGCCTCTTCCTCTCGTTGTGATCGACACGGAATCCGATCCGCTCGGCCCGGAACTCTCTTGGCGTAGTGCCACCGCGACGGCGGCTGTCGCTCCGAGACGGTCGTTGAGTTCTTGAGATGGATTCTGAGGTATCGGCTGATCTCAAGGAGCATTGCAGCGTAGCCGATGTACGCCGCTGTCTCTCCTACCTGCTGCCACATCTGGACGCCTTCTGGGCGCAGCCGCTGGCTACCTACGCCACGGCCCTTTACGATGTCGAGCCGTTCTCTTGCGGAGATGAGGTGCGCGTGCATGCCATGGATCGGCTGCGCGTCTGCGTCGAGCGGGCTGCGCGCCGGTCAGGATATGGCGAAGAAGATGCCCTCAGCGCAAGCGCCGAAGTCCTTTCCGCGCCGGTCATGCAGACCGGGCCGCATGCAATGCTGCTGATCGAGCCGGACGCATTCTATACGCATATGTTCAGCCTGCTCGGCCTCATGTCGCATGGCCGGCAATGGCACATCACCTACTCGGTCTCGACGTCGGCTTTCAAGGAAAGCGCGAAGAAGGGACCGGGGTGGCTGAGGGTAGGCGGAGAAACCCTCAATGTTTTCGGCCTCCCACGCAAGCGCCTGATCGGAAGCAGCATCGGGTGCCTAAATGGCCCCTACCGCTACGCTTTTTCGAATTCGAGGCACGAGGTCGCGCCGAATGCGTCGGCCGCGCGCCTGTTGGCCGAACTCCCTGCCGCAGGATTTCCATCGGGCGCCGAGGCCATCAAAATGGGAAATCAGGCTCTTTGGCACGGAAAGCTCGCGGCGCCGGCGAAACTGCTGCAGCTTGACGATTTCGATATGGCCGACCTGATCGCGGATCATCTCGATGATACGAAATCATGGCTGTCGGCGCACTTCTTCGATGGAGTGATGGCCGCGCTGTCGATCCTGGAAGAGACCGACCGCCTGAACGCTGGTCCATGGGCGGGCTGGGTTCGCCGCACCACCGATCTCTTCTGGGGCCTCGAGAAAAACAGGGTGGTCCCGTTGCATCTGGAGGGCGGCGCACTCAAGTCCATGCGGTCACCGAGCTTCGAGGTGAACCTCACTCCGAAACGACTAGCCGCTGCGCTTCGCGAGCGTGCAATCCTGCCCGGGATGTTCATGACCTATCTGGTGGTTTCGACCCTTCCAGGCGTCAGAGCTCTCGGTGGGTGCCGGCAGACAGTGTATCTTCCGCTTATGCGGTATCTGGCCTCTATAGGCGTCCGGCTTTCAGGTGCCGCGGGACTGCTCGCTGCACTTGAGAGGGACAAGCTGCCGGGCGTATGGGGACATCGCGTTCTAAAGCCTGCCGATACTGATCCTTTTCAGGAAATCGAAGCTGCGGGCGGAATCTCCCCTCTCCTTTCGACGTACGCGAACCTGACGCTGGAGCAGGCCAGCGGCGACCTAGCGAGCTTCACAACCGATCCCATCTGGGCCGAGATGTCCGCGCATATCGATGATGGCACAATCAAGCGCATCTCAAGCGAGTGGCTGTGGTCAGGACCGTAACGCGACACGGCATCCCGGCCTTTGGGTACTGCGTGATGGCAATTAAAGCTCAGGACGGGTTTCGGAAGCGAACGCCCACACCACCGCCGTCCGCGGGAATGAACTCTATTCCTGCGTCCTCAAGTACCGCTTGAATCCGTGCGAGCGTCGTTTCGCGCAACTCCTCCCCGCGCTCGAGCCGAACTACGGTTTGCGTTGAGACCCCTGCTGCCTTGGCAAGGTCGACAACTCCCCAGCCCAATGCTGTGCGGGCCAATCTGCACTGAATTGGCTTCATATCACCATACGATGGTGATTTATGTTGCATGTCATGGGCTCTTCCTGTAGGTCTTATCATGCAAGCGGCCAGATGGCGTGTTGGAGCACGCAATCTGACCTGACCATAATCAAGCTGGTAGGAGCTCGGATCATGGCTGATTCTGAGATTAGCAGAACTTTGCCTGCAATCATCCATGGAAACCTCCTCTCCACAAATGTCCGCATCTTCATGCAGCCGCTGCAGATAAGAAGCCGGATCTAAAGCTATCACAACCTCGCCCACCTGCCCTTTGCGACGACTGAATTCGTTCAACGGGAGCGGAAACGCGTGTGGTGAAGAAGCCCTTCATCTCGGCAGGCCGGGCGCAAAAAACCAAGGAGGGACCATCGCAATGCCATTTCTGCATCAATTCCGCTCGACAGTGTTTGCCGCGGCACTCGCCGCGACCGTATCGGCGGGCTTTCTCGAGAGCGCCGCCATGGCGGAAGATCTGCGCATCGGGACGCAGTTCAAGCTGATGACACTCGATCCGCACTATGCCGATCTCGGCGAGAACAATTCCCTCCTTTCCCATATCTACGAGCGTCTCGTGACCCAGGACGCACAGATGAACCCTGTGCCGCGGCTCGCGACATCCTGGAAGCGCCTCTCGGAAACGCAGTGGGAGTTCAAGCTGCGCGAAGGCGTCAAGTTCCACGACGGCTCGCCTTTCACGGCCCAGGACGTGATCTACTCGATCGAGCGCATCCGGGACTTCCTCAAGCCGCCGAGCGGCGGCTATCAGTCGTATACGCAGGCAATCAAGTCGGTATCGGCGCCGGACCCCTTGACCGTCGTCATCGAGACGACGAGTGACATTCCCACCCTGCCGCTTCTGATGACCCCGATCTTCATCATGCCTCACAAGGCGGATGGCTTCGCAACGACCGAGGATCTCAATGCCGGCGCGCGGCCGGTCGGGACGGGCCCTTACAAGTTCAAGAGCTGGCAATCAGGTGAAACGCTCAACCTGGAGCGGAACGACGCCTACTGGGGCGGAACGCCGGCCTGGACGAACGTCACCTTCCGCGTCATCGAAAGCCCTGCCGCACGCGTGGCAGCATTGGCGACCGGCGACGTCGACGTTGCGGACTCCATCCCGGCACGCGACGTCGAGGGCCTCGAACAGCGCGGCGTGAAGGTGGAAAGCGCCGCTGCCGCCCGTTCGAACTTCCTGCAGTTCGACACCGGCGGAGAGAAGCCGCCTGGGCTGACCGACAAGGCGGGTGGCGAGATCAAGAATCCCTTCCAGGACAAGCGTGTGCGGCAGGCCCTGACGCTGGCCACCGACCGCGCCTTCATCGCCGACAGGATCCTGCTCGGTTATGGCACCGCGGCCTCCCAGCTTTTCCCGACCGGCCTCGCCGGAACGTCGGCAAACCTGAAGGTGACGCCCCCGGACTATGAGAAGGCAAAGGCACTTCTCGCTGAAGCCGGTTATCCCGATGGCTTCAAGGTGGTGCTCGCCGGCCCGGCGGGCCGGTACCCCGGTGACGGCGAGTCCCTGCAGGCTATCGCGCAGAACTGGGCAAGGATCGGGGTAAGTGCTCAGCCCGAGGTGGCGCCGTTCTCGGTATTCGCCACCAAGCGGTCCAACGGCGACTATCCGGTCTGGTACGGCGGATGCTCCGGCGAGGCGGTGACCTTCTGCCTCGGAGCGCTCCTTGGCTCCTCCGACAACGAAGCGGGCACGGGATCGCTCAACTACGGTAAGTACCGGAACCCGGCATTCGACGAGATGCTGGCAAAGGCGATGGCCATGGATGAAGGCCCCGATCGGAATGCAGCGATCGCCGAAGCCACGGAGTTCGTCATGGCAGATTATCCGATGATCCCGCTCTACCATTTCCATCTGATCGTCGGACATGGCGAGAAGGTCGGCTCCTATGCCGTGCATCCGCGCGGCTGGACGACCGCGATGCAGGCCGTACCCTCGGGTAAGTGAGGGGGACTGCCATGATGACCACCATCGTTGGAAGGCTGTCACAAGCCTTCCTCCTCCTCCTCGTCATGTCGGTGATCGGCTTTGCCGGTATCCATAGCGTGGGCAATCCCGTCTTCAACATCGTCAACATCGAAACAGCCACCGCCGAGGACATCCGCAACGCGACGATTGCCCTCGGCCTCGATCAGCCGCTCTGGTGGCAGTATTTCCTGTTCATGGGCAACGTCGTCACCGGAAATTTCGGGACGTCCTATATCTACCATCTGCCGGCCTTTTCGCTTGTCATGAGCAAGCTGCCGGCAACGTTCGAACTCGCGTCGACGGCCATGCTGATTGCCGCACCGTGCGGCACTCTGCTCGGGCTTCTGGCCGGTCGGCGGCAAGGGGGATTGCTTGACCGCATCGTCCTGAACGCGAGCGTGTTTGCGCTTAGCATCCCTTCCTTCTGGCTGAGCATGATGCTCATCCTCCTCGGCGCACTCGCCATGGGCTGGTTTCCCTCAAGCGGCCGTGGTGAGACAGTCTCGCTGCTCGGCCGGGAGTGGAGTTTTCTCACCTTCGACGGTCTCAGCCATCTGGCGCTGCCTGCCCTCGCCCTTGCCATTCCGAAGATCGCGCTTATCGCGCGACTGGCGCGGGCGGGCACTATTGAGGTGGAAAGCCAGGATTTCATCCGGTTTTGCCGGGCAAAGGGCCTGTCAGCGCGGCGGGTCCTGTTCCGGCATACCCTGCCGAACATCAGCATTCCCATCGTGACCATCGTCGGCATGCAGTTCGGCGGGATGCTGGCCTTCGCGGTGGTGGTGGAAACGATCTTCGCCTGGCCCGGCGTCGGCAAGCTTCTGATCGACTCCATCCAGCTTCTCGATCGGCCGGTCGTGATGGCAACCCTAGCCTTCGTCGCCGTCGCCTTCGTCGGGCTGAACGCCCTCGTTGACCTCACCTATGCCGCGCTCGATCCGCGCGTGCGCCTTTCCGCTTGAAAGGGGAACTCATGAAGGCCGAAACACTTCGCACATTGTGGAAGTATCCGTGGCAACACCGCGTCAGCCTCTCATTGCTGCTGCTTGCCGCCTACGTTCTCCTGGCGCTCGCAGCACCGTTCATCGCGCCGCAAAACCCTTATGACCCGCTGCAGATCCAGGCGTGGGAAGCTTCGTCCCCACCAGGAACCGTCAGTGGCGTTGGCTACGCCTATCTGCTCGGAACGGACGGACTTGGGCGCGATATCGTCAGCACCATACTCTATGGCCTGCGCCTGAGTCTTCTCGTTGCGGTCACCAGCACGGCGATTGCCGCCTTCATCGGGCTGACGCTCGGTGTCAGCGCCGCTTACTTCGGCAAGTGGGCAGACGCCCTTATCATGCGCATCGTCGATCTCCAGCTAAGCCTGCCCACCATCCTGGTGGCCCTCATCGCGATCGTCACGCTCGGTCCCGGCGTCGACCGCATCATCCTTGCAATCGTCATCGTGCAATGGGCAACCTATGCCCGACTTGCGCGTGGGGTGGCGCTCAGCGAGATCGGCAAGCCGTATCTCGATGCGGCCCGGCTCCTGCGACTGCCGACCCATCGCATTCTCTTTCGTCACCTCCTTCCGAACAGCATCGCCCCGGCCATCACCCTGATCCCGATCGAACTCGGCCATGCCGTCGCGCTAGAAGCCACCCTCTCCTTTCTCGGACTCGGAGTGCCGATCGACAAGCCGTCGCTCGGCTCCACCGTCGCAAACGGCTTCCAGTACCTGCTGACCGGCCAATACTGGATCAGCCTTTTCCCGGGCCTTGCTCTGTTCGGTCTTATCGCAAGCATCAACTTCGTCGGCGAAGACCTGCGGCGCCGGCTGGATCCCAGGAGGCGTTCCCATGGCGCATGACAACACGCGTGATCCTTTGCTGATGGTCAGCAATCTCACCTTGAAACACCGCACTCCAGCCGGCGCCACGACGATCCTTCACGATGTCAGCATCAGCCTGCAACGCGGCGAAGTCCTTGGTCTGATCGGCGAGTCCGGCGCGGGAAAGTCGACGCTTGGCAACGCCATCCTTGGTCTTCTTGCCGCAGATTTCGAGCGAACGGCCGGCACCATCCTCTTCGATGGCAAGACGCTCGATGGAATGGACGAACACCAATGGGCCGAAATCAGGGGACGGCGGATATCCGCGATCTTCCAGGATCACACCGCATCGCTCGATCCGCTCATGGCCGTCGGCCCCCAGGTTGAAGAAGCTATCCTCGCCAACAATGACAAAACCCTGCGCAAGGAAGCGCGGGATATGGCCCTCGATTTGCTTGTTCGCGTCGGCATCCCGGATGCACGTGAACGGTATGACAACTACCCCCACCAGTTCTCAGGCGGACAGCGCCAGCGCATTGTGATCGCAATCGCGCTTGCCGGCGCACCCGATATCATCATCGCCGACGAACCGACCTCCGCCCTCGATGCGACGGTGCAAAAGCAAATCCTCGCGCTCCTGCGCGAACTCGTCGACGAGACCGGCGTATCGATCATCCTTGTCACTCACGATATGGGCGTTGTCTCCGATATAACCGATCGAGTGGTCGTCCTGCGCCACGGCAAGGTTGTGGAACACGGCGTCACGGCATCGGTACTGGACGCCCCACAGCGCACATACACCCGCAGCCTTCTCGCCGCCGTTCCCAGATTGCGGTTGTCGGACAATCCAGCGGAGCATGTCGCCGAGACCGATACGCAGCCCATCCTCGCCGCCCGGGGCGTCGCCAAGACCTTCTCCGGCGGATTTGCCTGGTTCAAGAGGAACGTCTGCAAATCGGCGTTGCGCGACGTCTCGGTGGTGCTGGAGCGCGGCGCAATTACCGGCATCGTCGGCGAAAGCGGCAGCGGCAAGAGCACGATCGGCCGGATCATCGCCGGGCTGGAGACCGCCAGCAGCGGCAATCTCGACATCGACGGCAGGCGGTTCGACATCTCCCGGCCCGGCTATCGGAGCGGTCTGCTCGGTGAGGTCCAGATGATCTTCCAGGATCCGGCGGTCTCGCTAAACCCACGCATGTCGATTGGAGAGACGCTGCGGGAAAGTGTCCGGTTCGGAAGCCGCCAATCGGGCGACCCGAGGCAGGATGTGGTCAATATGATGGATCGCCTCCAACTGGCCCATAACCTTCTCGGCCGATATCCGCACCAACTGTCGGGGGGACAGAAGCAGCGCATCTGCATCGCACGCGCCCTTCTCGCCGGCCCGCGGATCATCGTTGCCGATGAACCCACGTCAGCACTCGACGTATCCGTGCAAGCGGAGATTGTCGCGCTTCTCAAGGAGAATGTGGCGGAGCGAGGGATTTCGATGCTCTTCATCTCGCACGATCTGGCGCTTGTGCAGGCGCTTTGCAGTTCAATCTACATCTTCAAGGATGGCGAAGTGGAAGATGCCGGTCCCTCCGAGTTCATCTTCTCACGCTCGCAAAACCCGTACACACGCAGCCTGATTGACGCACGGCCAAAGCGTTTCACGCACTGACTTCGGCAATGCCGCGGAAAGTCGGGCATCCCCCAACTTCGTTCCATCCACCTGCACGCGGCGCCCATGCGCAGCGACGAAAGGTCTGACATGATAAACACGTTCACAATCGCCGTTACCGGTCAATCTCTCATCAAACACGATACCCGCGACATCAACACAGCAGGATTCCGGGAGGTCCAGGAGGTGCTACGGCGAGCCGACTTCTCCTTCACGAACTTCGAAAGCACGATACTCGGCAGCCACGGAGGATGGCCGCTCAAAGGCGCGGTATTCGGCTGCAGCCAGCCTAATGTTCTGGACGCATTGCAGGCGCTTGGCTTTCAAGGGCTTGCGTTGTCGAACAATCATGCATTCGACCTCGGCCCCTCCGGCGTCCTTTCCACCCTGGAGGAGGTAGAAAGGCGCGGCTTCCTTCACGCCGGCATCGGGCGCAACCGGACGGCGGCGTCCCGCGCAGCGAAGGGTTCGGTTGGCAGGCGGAAGGTGGCCCTTGTCGCCATGGACGGGGGACCGGGGCCTGACTTCATGTACGCCGCGGATGCTTCCATCGGTCGCCCTGAACGCCCCGGCGTTAACCGGCTGAAGTTGTCGAAGGTGATCGATGTCGACGCCGACGCTTTCGAGCAGTTGCGCACGGTCCGTGACAATGTTGGCTACACAGCGATGGACCTCGCCAATGACAGCCAGCCTGACGACACGCCGCATGTCGATCCAGAGACTGAGCTGAGCATCGCTCGCGCGATATTCAGGCGTTCCGACCGGTTCGGCCGAAACGTCAAAATCGACGAAGACTCCCTCTCCCGAAATCTCGCCACGATCGCGTCAGCGGCCGAAGAAGGGTGCCTTGTCATCGCCTACCTGCACCACCATCACTGGGCCGCGGACTGGTATCAGGTGGCTGAATGGGTGGGTGCCGTTGCGAAGAAATGCATCGACGCGGGGGCGGTGATGTTCGTGAGCCATGGCGCTCCCGTCCTTCAGCCGGTCGAAATCTACCGCGGGCGGCCGATCTTCTACAGTCTCGGCAACTTCATTTTCCATGTGAAATCCGTGAAATCGAAATGGCGGGCGCGTGAAGTATGGGAGAGTGTGATTGGCCTGTGCTCGTTCGACGACAATGGCCAGTTGGCCGGTTTGTCATTTCACCCGGTCGTCATCGGTGGCGCAGAAGCCTTGAAAAGCGAAGCTTTGGAAGAGCGCCTCGCACCAGAGCTTGCCCACGGTCACGACGCGGAAAGGATTCTCCAGCGATTTCGGGAGCACTGCGGAAAATTCGGCGTGGACATTGAGATTTTGGACGACACAGCGCGCATTCGCATCTAACCCTCTGCCAATCAACCATATCTGGGTGTGGGCGATCAATGGAAATTTCGGCTCTTGACCTTCAACCGATCGATCAGCAAGTCCGGCACGTATATCTCACGTGCCGACACTGCCGCCTTTGGCCGATCACGCGGATCCGGCGCGCCATTGCCATGGGCGAACTCATCCCCTCGTCTGTGGGGCAAGGGAAACTGCTCGTCTCGCTCGCCCAGGCGGCCGAGGTCTTCAGAGAGATCGAACAGACGTTGCGCAACCAGATGCACCACGTCGCCTTCGCGCTGGATCTTTCCATTGATCGCCAACATCGAGCTGGAGAGCACGAGCCGGCGCTGGCGCTCGAACACCTTCGGCCAGATAACCGCGTTGATGATGCCCGTCTCATCCTCGAGCGTCATGAACATGACACCTTTGGCCGAGCCCGGACGCTGGCGCACCAGCACGAGCCCACCGCTCATCAGCCATTGACCGTCTCGCGCAGCCATTGCTTCGGCGCAGGTCACCATCCGCTTCCGGCGAAGATCCTCGCGGAGGAAGGAAACCGGATGCTGACGGAGGGTCAATCCGATATGGGAATAGTCCTCGACAACTTCATGCCCCGCCTTCATCGACGGCAGATGCACGTCGGGCTCTTGTGCTTCAGCAACCTGGCGGGCTTCGCGCTCAGCGGCTGCGGTCCAAAGGGCAAGCGGCTCGTCACGCAGGGCCTTGATCGCCCAAAGCGCGTCCCGGCGCTGAAGCTGTAGCGATGGCAGAAACGCATCCGCCTCCACCATCTTCACCAACGCGGCCGTCGGAACGCCGGAGCGGCGCCAGACGTCATCGGCAGAAGAGAACGGCTCGTCGGTGCGCGCCGTCACGATCCGGGCAGCGTCGGCCGTCGAAAGACCCTTCACCATGCGCATACCCAAGCGGACAGCCTTCTTGTCACCGTCGCCGGTATCCTCGAGCGTGCAATCCCATCGGGACGCATTGATGCAGACCGGCCGGACCTCCACGCCGTGTGCCTGCGCATCGGAGACGATCTGAGCAGGGGCATAGAATCCCATTGGCTGCGAATTGAGGAGTGCGGCACAAAAGGCATCGGGGTGATGGCATTTCACCCAGCTCGACGCATAGGCGACCAAGGCAAAACTGGCGGCGTGAGATTCAGGAAAGCCGTAGCTTCCAAATCCCTCAAGCTGGCTGAAGGTCCGTTCCGCAAAGTCCGCCGAATAGCCGTTCTTGACCATGCCGGCGACCAGCTTGTCCTTGAACTTCGAGACGCCGCCGGAGAACTTGAACGTCGCCATCGACTTGCGGAGCTGGTCGGCCTCGCCGCCGGTGAAGCCGGCGCAGACCATGGCAACTTTCATGGCGCTCTCCTGAAACAGCGGTATGCCGAGCGTCTTCGACAGGACAGCCTCCAGCTCGGGCGTCGGGTATTCGACCGGCTCCTTGCCCTCTCGCCGGCGGAGATAGGGATGCACCATGTCGCCTTGGATCGGCCCCGGTCGGACAATGGCCACCTGGATGACGAGATCATAGAAGGTGCGGGGTTTCAGGCGCGGAAGCATGGACATCTGCGCCCGGCTCTCGATCTGAAAAGTGCCCAGCGTGTCGGCCTTTCGGATCATCGCATAGGTCCGCGGATCCTCGGCAGGGATGGAAGCGAGATCGCGGACATCGCCCTTGTGCTCGGCCATCAACGCGAAGGCCTTGGCCATGCAGGTCAGCATCCCGAGGGCAAGTACATCGACCTTCATGAACTTCAGCGCCTCGATGTCGTCCTTGTCCCATTCGATGACTTGGCGATCGTCCATGCGCGCCGGCTCGATCGGCACGAGATTGTCGAGCCGGTCATGGGTCAGGACGAACCCACCCGGATGCTGGCCGAGATGGCGCGGCGCGCCCATGAGCTGCTGCGCCAGTTCCAGCGTCAGCTTCAGCCGGTAATCGGCCGTGTTGAGATTGTTCTCCTTCAACTGGCTTTCGGAAAGGCCATCCGACCATCTCCATATCCCCGACGAGAGTTGCCCGATCATGTCTTCCGGGAGACCGAGCGCCTTGCCCACGTCACGCAACGCACCCTTGGCGCGGTATCGAGTGATTGTCGCGCATAGGGCCGCTCGGCTCCGGCCATAGGTCTCATAGATCCACTGGATGACCTCCTCCCGCCTCTCGTGTTCAAAATCGACATCGATATCGGGTGGCTCGTCCCGCTCTTGAGAGATGAAACGCTCGAACAGCAAATCATTCGTGTCGGGATCGATCGACGTCACGCCGAGGCAGTAGCAGACAGCCGAGTTCGCGGCCGATCCCCGTCCCTGGCAGAGGATGCCTTTCGACCTGGCATAGCGGACGATGGAGAACACCGTGAGGAAATAGGGCGCGTAGTTCATCGTCCGGATCAGCTCCAGCTCGTCGCGCAGGGATTTCCGCACCTTCTCCGGCACGCCCTCGGGGTAGCGCACATCTGCGCCTTCCCAAGTAAATTTCACCAGCGACTGCTGCGGATCGAGACCGGGCACGATGGCCTCTTCCGGGTATTGGTACTGAAGCTCCTTGAGATCGAATTTGCAGCGCTCGACGATTTCGCGGGTACGGGCCAGCGCTTCGGGATAGTCGGCGAATAGCCGGTGCATCTCCTCCGGCGTCTTCAGGAATCGGTCCGCATGGCGCTCGCGGTCGAACCCGACATCATCGATGGTGGTGCGCGTGCGAATGCAGGTCACGACGTCCTGGAGCTGGCGGCGGCCAGGCTCGTGGAACAACACATCGTTGGTGACGACGGTCCTGACCCTGTGGCGCGCCGCCATCGTGGCGATGCCGTGAAGACGCAGCTTGTCGTTCGGCCGGCGGCGCAGACATAGGCTCACATAGGCGCGATCACCGAAGAGATCGGCCATCTTGCGCAGTTGCACCGCGCAGGTCTCGTCGGCCTCATCCGGGACCAGCACGCCGATCATGCCGGCGGCGTGCTCGGAGAGGTCCGCGAAATCGATCAGGCAATTGCCCTTGCCGCCGCGCGCCTTGCCGAGCGACAGCAGCCGCGTCAGGCGTGAATAGGCCGGTCGATCCATGGGATAGACCAGGATCGACATGCCGTCGGTGAGATCGAGCCGGCATCCGACGACAAGGCGCACGCCGGTCGTCTTCGCCGCCTCCCAAGCCCGCACGATGCCGGCGAGGCTGTTGCGATCGACAACGCCAAGAGCGTCGATACCAAGCGCGGCCGCGGCCGCGAACAGCTCGTCGGCGCTGGACGCTCCACGCAGAAACGAGAAATGCGTCGTGATCTGAAGCTCGGCGTATTTCATCCGAACACCCCATGCAGGAACCACAGGTGGGAGCCGGTCTCCGGATCTATGCCGTCGCCGGCACGATAAACCCAGTAGCGCTCGCCAAGCTCGTCCTCGACCACGAAGTAGTCCCTGACGGCCTGGAATTCGCGCGGCCGCGTCCACCATTCTCCGAAGATCCGTTCCGGGCCGTCGGCGCGAACGACCTTTCGCCTTTTGCCGCGCCAGGTGAACACGACCGGCGGCTGGTCCGGCAGGAGCGCCATGACGTCGATCCGCTCGGGGTTTGCGAGCAGCCGCGACGGCCGAGGCCATTTGTTGGCCCAGATCTGACCGATATCGGGCGCTGTCGCGGGAATTCGCCGCACCGATCGTTCCGGCACATCAGAGGCCACCGGCGCGACCCGGAACAATCGATGACCGCGATTGCCGAGGATGTCGACGAGGGGCGTGATATCGGCAATCTCCTCCTCGATGAGCGAGGAGACCACCTGCCGTTCTTCCAGCGGCTCGGCGAAGACCGCCACCAGAACCAGCTTCTCGATGCCGAAGCCAGGATCGATCGTCTCAATCCGATCGCAGAGCAGTTTCGACAAGCGTTCTGGATCGCGCACCGGCTTGGCGAGACCGGCGCGAAGATGCTGGCGCGTATTGTCGACCCGGTGGATGGCAAGGTCACAGCGGCGCGCCCCAAGGCCATTCTCCGCCAGCTTGACCGAGAGCTGATCGACCAGCCGCCTGACATATTTTGCGATGGTCTCCGCCGCGCCGATGGGCTCCGCGAAATTTTTCGACACCTCGACCAGTTCCGGCGTGCGGATCGGTTCGATCGGCTCGGCGATCCGGCCGAACAACTGGTCGAGCCGGCGTGCTGGGTCTGCCCCAAAGCGCAGGGTGAGCGGCGCACGCGGCATGGCGGAAAGCTGGCCGACTGTATCGATGCCGAGAACCCGAAGGCCCTGGACCGTCTCGGCCGGAAGCCGCAAGGCGAGGATCGGCAGGTCGACCACGGCTTTCGCCACATTGCCGACCGGAACCACGGTCGCCTCCGCCGAGATCAGCCGGGCGATCGCGTGCGAGGCGCCCCAGGTATCCGAGACGGCCGCTCTTGCTGTCAGGCCATGGCCACGCAGCCGATTGACCAGGCCCGTGATGAGGAGATCCTCGCCGCCCTGGAGATGGTCGGCGCCCTCGGTGTCGATGACCAGGCCGTCAGCGCCATCGATGGCCACCACCGGGCTATATTGCCGAAGCGCCCAGAGCGCGAGCCGCTCGAGCGCGGCCGCATCTTCGGCCGGTGCGGCATCGACCATCGTGAGATCGGCGACCATGGCCTGCGCCTTGCTCGCCGGCATTCCGACGCGCAGCCCGAGCTTCATGGCAGCCGGATCGGCAGCCGAGATCCAGCGCTTCGATCCACGCCGCGCGATCACGACGAGCGGCTTGTCAGCCGGCAAGGCTTCGCCAGCGTGTCGTCTGATCCGCTCTGTCGCCAGATGTGGGAAGTAGACAGATACGACCCGTGTCATCAGGGGCTCCAATTTCGAATTCGGCGCATTCGCCTGCTTTGACGCGCATCAGTTCCGCCAGCCACCGCGCCCGCCCGACGCCGGCCACCGGCAACCGCTCGGACGGCAAGGTGCTGATGCGCCAGCGTGTGGTTGAGGCCGTCGGCTGCCCATAGTCCGACGCCTCGTTTTGCCGCCGCCAGCGCCGCAGCACGATCGCCATGCTGCCGGTCTTCTCCGCCGCGAGCTGCAGGCGGCGCGAGGCTGTCATCGACAGGCGGACGAGCTCGCCGACGACGCAGGAGAGACCGCCGAAAGACAGCCCCTCCTCCATGGAGGACAGCACCTCCACCTCCCGATCGCTTTCGCAGAAAACGACCCGGTCAGGATGAAGGCCGGCCTGCGAGATCGCCGGGAAGAAGAGGTCCGGGCGCGTCATGCACCACAAGACCTTACCCTTCGTCCGGGCGGCGACGCCCGCGGAAAACAGCGCGGCAGCCGCACCGTCGACCGTGCCGCCTCCCCCGCCGGCAACCTCATGCAGTGCGCCGATGGCCAGCCCTCCTCCCGGCAAGGCCCGGTCGATCTCCGGAACGGCAAAGGGCAGCACGGAGCGGGCGCGAGCGACCCCGCCTTCAAGCTGGCCAATGCGCTCGCGAAGCTCGGCAAGCACGGGATTGAGGGCATGGTTGGCCACGGCAGAATTGTTGCTCCTTCAGGGTTTTCAGCCGTCCTTTAAGCTGATACGTTCTTTATTTGTTCCGATTGGCGAAGTGAGTCAATCGAGCCTCCGACCGGGAAGTCTTCACGCAGCTAAGGCGTTGAAACGAATCCGATAGCTGCATCAAGGGGATATCCGGCGCTCGGAGGGACAGGAAAATTTTCTCAGGCGCTGGGGACACATGACGGCGACATATCTCGACAAACTCAACGACCGCCAGCGGGAGGCGGTCGAGCATGGCGTCGGTCTGGCGGATGGCGCGATCGGTGGGCCGCTGCTGATCATCGCGGGCGCCGGCTCCGGCAAAACAAGCACGCTAGCGCACCGCGTCGCGCATCTGATCGTCAATGGCGCCGATCCGCGCCGCATCCTGCTGATGACGTTTTCCCGCCGCGCGGCTACGGAAATGACGCGCCGCGTGCAGAGGATCTGCCGGCAGGTGCTTGGCGATAATGCCGCGATCATGACCGATGCACTCGCATGGGCAGGGACTTTCCATGGCATCGGTGCACGGCTCTTACGCATGTATGCGGAACAGATCGGGCTCGGTGTCGATTTCACGATCCATGACCGAGAAGACAGCGCGGACCTGATGAACATTGTCCGCCACCAGCTCGGATTCTCGAAGACAGAAAACCGCTTCCCCACCAAGGGCACCTGCATCGCGATCTATTCGCGGGTGGTCAACTCGGAGGCGTCGATCGGCGAGGTCCTGAAGGCTTCCTATCCATGGGCTGTCGAATGGGAGCGCGAGCTGAAGGAGCTTTTTGCCGGCTATGTCGAAGCCAAGCAGGCGCAGAACGTCATGGATTACGACGACCTCCTTCTCTACTGGGCGCAGATGCTCTCGGACCCGGACCTGGCGGACGACGTAGGCGGTCGCTTCGATTACGTGTTGGTGGACGAATACCAGGATACCAATCGCCTGCAGGCTGCCATCCTGATGTCGCTGAAGCCGGGCGGGCGGGGCCTCACGGTCGTCGGCGACGACGCGCAATCGATCTATTCGTTCCGTGCGGCGACCATCCGCAATATCCTCGATTTCCCGAACGAGTTTTCGCCGAAGCCGGCCGACGTCATCACGCTCGACCGCAACTACCGTTCGACGCAGCCGATCCTGGCGGCGGCCAATGGCGTTATCGGCCTGGCCCGGGAGCGCTATACGAAAAACCTCTGGACCGATCGCGCATCGGAGCAGCGGCCGCTGTTGGTCACGGTGAAGGACGAGACGGACCAGGCCGCCTATATCGTCGAGCAGGTGCTGGCCAACCGCGAGGTGGGTGTTCCCCTGAAGCAGCAGGCCGTGCTATTCCGCAGCTCCAACCATTCCAGCGCGCTTGAAATCGAGCTGACCCGCCGGAACGTGCCCTTCGTGAAGTACGGTGGCTTGAAATTCCTCGATGCCGCCCACGTCAAGGACCTGCTCGCCGTTCTGCGCTTTGCCCAGAACCCGCGCGATCGCGTTGCCGGCTTCCGGTTGCTCCAGCTTCTTCCGGGCGTCGGGCCGCAGACGGCCGGCAGGATCCTCGACACGATTACCGCCGATCCAGAGCCGCTTCAGTCGCTCGCCGAGATCCCGCCGCCGCCCAAGAGCGGTGACGACTGGCCCGCCTTCGTCACGCTCGTTTCCGCCTTGCGCAAGGCCGAGGCCGGCTGGCCGGCGGAGATCGGCGCGGTGAGGATGTGGTACGAGCCGCATCTCGACCGCATTCACGAGGATGCGGACACGCGCAAGGCCGATCTCCTTCAGCTCGAACAGATCGCCAGCGGCTATCCAAGCCGGGAACGCTTCCTGACGGAACTGACCCTTGATCCCCCGGACGCCACCAGCGACCAGGCCGGCGTGCCACTGCTCGACGAGGACTATCTGATCCTCTCAACCATCCACTCGGCCAAGGGACAGGAGTGGCGGTCGGTGTTCATGCTCAACGTCATCGACGGCTGCATTCCGTCCGACCTGGGCACGGGGACAACCGCCGAGCTGGAAGAGGAACGCCGGCTACTCTATGTCGGCATGACGCGGGCGCGCGACAGCCTCGCCCTCATCACGCCGCTGCGCTTCTATACCTATGGGCAGAATTCCCAGGGCGATCGTTACGTCTCGGTCTCAAAGAGCCGATTCATTCCTGCAACCTTGTTGCAATATTTCGAGGTGACAAGCTGGCCCAAGATCAGCGCAGCAGCCGGCGAACGGAGCACGCGGAACGTCCGCATCGATGTGGGTGCACGGATGCGCTCGATGTGGCAATGACGCAGTCCGAGAAGGATGCGAGAACACGCGAACTGGGGCTATGGACAGACGGGACGCGATCGAAACGACGGCAGTGAATTCGGAACGCGAAGAGAGGATCCGGCGCATCATCCATGTGGACATGGATGCGTTCTATGCCTCCGTCGAACAGCGCGACAATCCGGACCTGCGCGGCAAGCCGGTTGCCGTCGGCAGCTCCGCGGCGCGCGGCGTCGTCGCTGCTGCCAGTTACGAGGCACGCGCCTTTGGAGTACGCTCCGCCCTCCCGTCCGTGACCGCGAAACGGCGCTGCCCGGACCTCATATTCGTGCCGCCGCGTTTTGACGTCTACCGCGCCGTCTCCGGGCAAATCCGCGAGATTTTCTCCGAGCACACGGACCTGATCGAACCGCTCTCCTTGGATGAAGCCTATTTGGATGTGACGGAAAACAAGCAGGGCATCCCGATCGCCACTGAAATCGCAACCATCATCCGGGCACGCATCAAGGAGGTCACCGGCCTCAATGCATCGGCCGGCATTTCCTATTGCAAGTTCCTCGCCAAGATGGCGAGCGACCTCAACAAGCCGAACGGTCAGGCCGTCATCACGCCGAGACATGGACCCGGCTTTGTCGATGAGTTGGCGGTCGAGAAGTTTCATGGCGTCGGGCCGGCGACCGCGGCGCGGATGGAGAAGCTCGGCATCCTTACGGGCGCCGACTTGAAGGCGAAGCCCCTCGCCTTCCTTCAGGAGCATTTCGGAAAATCCGGGCGCTGGTATCACGACATTGCCCGCGGCATCGATAATCGCCCGGTCCAGCCGGACCGCCCGCGCAAATCCGTCGGGGCCGAAGACACCTTCATGACCGACATCTTCGATCTGCAGGCGGCGCGCGCAGAGATCACACCTCTGGTCGAAAAGGTCTGGCGGCATTGTGAGGCAAAGGACCTTCGCGGGAAAACGGTCACGCTGAAGGTGAAGTATGCCGACTTCCAGACCATCACCCGCAGCAGGACGGCAGCCGTCTCGGTCGCGGCGGCGGGTGAGATGGAAGCGATTGCACCGGCGCTGCTCGATGGCCTTTTCCCGACCGAAAAGGGTATCCGTCTTCTCGGCATCACCGTGTCGTCGTTCGCCGAAGAGTCCGCTGCCGATCCCGACCAGCTCGCGTTCACGATATAGCCGCGCGGAACAATGTCACCGTTCGCGCGGCTATATCGTAAACATTAGGCCAACGATTGTGTATGCTGAAAAGCCTCACGACGCCGGGCGCCCACGCCCCCGATATGCTCTTAGGTTTCTGAATGAGGTCAGGAGCCCGGGAGGGCCGCCAATGCCCCGCGACAGGCGGCGAACATGTCGAGATCACGCTCGTAGGCTTTGGTCGTGACGTTCATCATGCCAAGCAAGCTGGAGAAGAGATTATCGTGCGACAACGGCATCGTCGCAGATTTTTTCAGGCAATCGAGATTTAACCCCATGGATGAGGCGAATTGCCGATCGAACCATGCGATCAGCGGCACACGCGTCTGTTCGTCTGGCGCCATGAAGTAGGGCGTGCCATGCAGGTATAGATTATTCTCGCCGAGCGATTCGCCATGGTCCGAAACGTAGAGGAAGCCGGTGGATAGCGTCACTGTCCGCGCCTTCAGACGTTCTACGATCTTCGATAGGATGAAATCCGTATAGAGAATGGCGTTGTCATAAGCGTTGACGATCTCCGAGTCCTTGCATCGGGAAAGCTCCGTCGTCCGGCAGTCAGGAATGAATTTTCGAAACGCATCCGGATAACGCTCGTAGTAAGCTGGACCATGATTGCCGAGTTGATGCAACACCAGGACGCTGTCCTTCGTAATCCCGTTCAGCCATTCATCGATCTTCTCCAAGAATATCTCGTCCTTGCAGTCACCGTCCTTGCAGAACTGTGAATCGGACGATCCTGTAATGATCACGTTGCGAACTCGGTCGGCAACACCCTTGCTGCCGGTATTGTTTTCCATCCAGGTCACATCAACCCCCGCACGGACGAGAACATCGAGGACGTTCTCGTTCTCCAATCCGGTCTTATGGTCGTAACCCGATCGCTTCAGATTGGAGAACATGCAGGGTAAGGAAACGTCAGTGGCCGTGCCGCAGCTTGAAACATTCGAAAAGTAAATGACGTCTTGCCGTGCGAGCTCCGGATTGGTCTCACGCGCGTACGAGTCCAGGGAGAAGTTCGCGGCGCGTGCCGTCTCTCCCACGACGATGATAGCGACGCGAGGCTTGGTGGAACCATCTGCTCGCGCATCAATTTTTGCATCCCCACCCACCGGCTTCACCGATATGATGATCTCCTGGCTTGCGCCGAGGATATACTTTGTCGTGCTAACAAGCGGCGTGATTGGATTGAGCGTTTTTATCAGATCTCTTTTGGTACGAACAACTGCTGAGTACGGCTTGTAGAATGCCGCGCCCAAACTCACGAAAACTAGAAAGCAGACGAAGATCGTTATCGCGTTTTGACGAATCTTACGGCCGAACGGCTGATGGACGATGCGTATCCAGGTCAGAAATGCGGTCGGCAGGAAGAAATAGAGTGCAAAATGCTTAATGAGCCCTGGAGTGAGCAGATCTTGTGATTCCGCCTTGGTCGTTTCAAAAGCGTTGCGCACCATATCCGTGTCCACAAATACACCGTAGGTATCCGTAAACCACGCCGCCGCCGTCGCCACGGCAATGTAGAGTATGAGAACCGGTTTGATGATGTACTTTATTGAAACAGCTACTGTGCCAATTGCAAAAAGCGCGAAGATGGCGACCCAAAGCGCCGCATAGGCCGAAGGATCATTTTTCAGGTAGAGCCCCGCCTTGGACCAGAAGGTGGCATTAAGGAACAGCAGCAGGTAAACCGCTACCACAATGCTCGTAACAAGATCCCCCAGCTGCGGCCGGAATCGGTTCAATTGCGCCCTGAGCGTTGCAGCGGCCATGTGTTTCATGCCTCGATACCCATTTGTCCGCGAGCTTTTTGGCAACGTTTACTCTCTCTAGCGACTAGAGCTTCAAGAGACTTTTTTTTTCAGGTTTGCCCACACTCTTTCGACTGCGAGCACCTTCAACCAGGATCGCTTTGGATCAGACGGCTGATTGAAGGGCACGATCACGCGTGCCGGGCGAGAAGCGCGCCCCGCGGGTCCACCTGGACCGTGACATGATCGATGCCGTGCCCTTCCTTGAGAAAGGACGCGACGACCGACGGCAGGGTCAATGGGTCGATCCCCTCCTTAGGGCTGACGTGGACGGTCGCGACGATGCTTTCGTCCGTCAAGGTCCATGCATGGAAGTGGCCCCCCTCGGCGATGCCCGGCAGATTCAGCAGGCCCGCTTCGATTTCATGGGCAACAATGCCTTTCGGCGTGGCCTGCAGGAGCACGCGGATGGAATCGGAAACCAACCCCCAGGCCGAGCGGATGACGAGGCCGGCGACCAGCACCGAGAGAAATGGGTCAAGGATGCTCCATCCGGTGAGCATGATGCCGATGGCCGCAGCAATGGCGCCGACCGATCCGAGAAGGTCGCCGACGACGTGAAGGAGCGCGACGCGCAGGTTGCTGTCACCGCTGTCGCCGGACCATAGCGCATAGGCGCCGACAAGGTTCACGAGGAGACCGATGGTCGCGACAACGAGCATCGGACCGGCGAGGATCTCCGCGGGCTGGTTGATGCGCTGCACCGCTTCCCAGGCGATCCACTTTAAACCAAGACTGTCTGTTCGTTCTGTAAGCGGGGTTCTTGGCGAGCTGGCTACGGCATATTCTTCATCATTTCTGGTGTCATCGGCATCATATTCGCGTTAAGGTGGTACATGATCCACAATGAGCCGGAAACCGCGATAAAGATGATGACGACGGTGAAAATTAGCGCCATTAGCGTCCATCCGTCTTCCGCGCGGGAGTTCATATGCAAGAAGTAGATCATGTGGACCACGATCTGCACCACAGCGAAGAGTATGATCAAGACGCCCGTCGCGGTCTTGTTTTCAAGGACATTACCCATCACCAGCCAAAACGGAATCGCAGTCAGTATCGCAGCAAGTAGGAAGCCCGTTACGTAGCCACGAAAGGACCCATGCGTCCCGCCATGGCCGAGCCCACCGTGTTGATGGTCATGATCATGGTTGCCGTGCGCGTGGGCGTGTGGATTCGAACTCATATCAAAACTCCCATCAGGTAGACGACGGAAAACACGCCCACCCAGACTACGTCGAGGAAATGCCAGAACATGGAGAGGCAAGAGAGCCGCCGGCAGTTTTCCGAGCTCAGTCCATACCTGGCGATTTGCACCATCAGCGTCACAAGCCAGACAATGCCAATGGTGACGTGAAGGCCGTGTGTTCCAACGAGGACGAAGAAGGCCGACAGGAAGCCGCTGCGCTGCGGCGTGGCCCCCTCCCCGATCAGCTTGATAAACTCGTAGAGTTCCAGCCCGATAAAGGCGAGGCCGAAGAGACCAGTAACGGCCAGCCAGAAAAGCGTCTCCGATCTGGCGCCACGCTCCATCTGCAGCATGGCGAAACCGAAGGTGATCGACGACAGAAGCAGGAATGCCGTATTGATGGAGACGAGCGTCAGGTCGAACAGGTCGGCCGGCGACGGGCCTGCCGCATAATTGCGCCCGATCACGCCATAGGTGGCGAATAGGACGGCAAAGATCAGGCAGTCGCCCATCAGATAAATCCAGAAGCCCAGGCTGGTGGCATTTTCCGGATGACGTTCCTGTTTCTGGTAGAATTCCGGCTTTACCGACGAAGTGTCGTGAGTTTGGTTCATGGTCTCATGCCCTTCCTGCAAGCAGGTCGGTGCGGGCGGCCTCCGTCTCGACGACCGTCTCGACTGGGATGTGGTAGTCCCGCTTGTAATTGAAGGTATGGGCAATCGCGACGCTCATGAGCGCCACGAAGGACAGCGCCGCCAGCCACCAGATGTACCAGATCAGCGCGAAAGCCAGAACGACGCTAAGCCCGCTGAGAACAACGCCAGTACCTGTGTTTTTCGGCATATGGATGGCCTGGAAACCATCGACCGGGCGTTCATGACCTCGCTCTTTCATATCCGACCATGCATCGAGGTCATGAACGATTGGAGTGAAGGCGAAGTTATACTCAGGTGGAGGGGATGAGGTGGACCATTCGAGCGTGCGGCCATCCCATGGATCGCCTGTCTCGTCCTTCAGTTGATCACGTTTCACATAGCTGACGAAGAGTTGGACCAGGAACGCCACGATGCCGAGCATAATCAGGAAAGCGCCAAAAGCTGCAATGATGAACCAGATCTGTAGCGACGGATCGTCGAACTGGCTGACGCGGCGAGTGACGCCCATCAGGCCAAGCACGTAGAGCGGCATGAAGGCAAAGAAGAAACCGATCTGCCAGAACCAGAAGCTCAGCTTGCCCCAGAAGGGATCGAGCCTGTAGCCGAACGCCTTAGGCCACCAATAGACAATGCCCGCGAGCAGACCGAACAATACACCACCGATAATCACATTGTGGAAATGGGCAACCAGGAACAGCGAATTGTGGAGCACGAAATCCGCGGGAGGAACGGCAAGAAGCACACCTGTCATACCTCCAATCACGAATGTGACCATGAAGCCGATCGTCCAGTACATGGGCAGCTCGTAGCGGATGCGGCCTCGATACATCGTGAACAGCCAGTTGAACATCTTCGCACCGGTCGGGATCGAGATGATCATCGTGGCAATGCCGAAGAAGGCATTGACAGAGGCGCCTGAACCCATCGTGAAGAAGTGGTGTGCCCACACGAGATAGGACAGGATGGTGATGACGACGGTCGCGTAGACCATCGAGGTGTATCCGAACAGGCGCTTGCCGGAGAAAGTCGATACGACTTCCGAGAAAACGCCGAAGGCCGGCAGAACGAGGATGTAGACCTCCGGATGGCCCCAGATCCAGATGAGATTGATATACATCATCGAATTGCCGCCAAGATCATTCGTGAAGAAATTTGTTCCCACGTAACGGTCGAGCGAAAGAAGGGCGAGCGTCGCCGTAAGGATAGGGAACGTCGCGGCGATCAGGATGTTGGAGCAAAGCGAGGTCCATGTGAAAACCGGCATCTTCATGAAGGACATGCCCGGCGCGCGCATCTTCACGATGGTCGCGATGAGGTTGATGCCAGACAAGGTCGTCCCGACACCGGCCACCTGTAGCCCCCAAATATAATAATCGACGCCGACGCCGGGACTGTAGTCCGCGCCGGAGAGCGGCGGATAGGCGAGCCAGCCCGTACGGGCGAATTCCCCAACGAAGAGCGACATCATCACGATGATGGCTCCGCCCACAGTCATCCAGAAAGAGAAGTTGTTGAGGAAGGGGAAGGCGACATCGCGGGCGCCGATCTGCAGCGGCACGACATAATTCATCAGGCCAGTGATCAGCGGCATGGCCACGAAGAAGATCATGATGACGCCATGCGCCGTAAATATCTGGTCGTAGTGGCTCGGCGTCAGATAACCCTCGTTGCCGCTGAAGGCAATCGCCTGCTGGATGCGCATCATGATCGCATCGGCAAATCCCCGTAGCAGCATCACGAGCGCGAGGACCACGTACATGATCCCGATCTTCTTGTGATCCACGCTGGTGAACCACTCCCTCCAAAGGTAGCCCCAGAGCTTGAAGTAGGTGACGGTACCGAGGATCGCGGCGCCGCCGATGGCGACGACGATGAAGGTAACCATGAGGATGGGCTCGTGCAGGAAGGCAAGGGACTCCCATGACAACCTGCCGAAAATGAATTCCATTATGCTGATGTTCGTAGGCATTCGTGTTTCCAGTATCTGTCAACCGATGGTCATGGATTGGAGATGTCATTGGTTGGCGCGAATGAGACACCTTGCGTGCTGTTTTTTGCCGGGACACTACCGTCCATGACCGTGCCGTTTGGCATGACATGGCCAACTGCTGCCTGGCTCGCTTCCGACGCGGTCATGGCGCTTCGGTCGTCAGTGACCGCACTTGCTTCGGAGGCTGATCCTGTTACGGCATCGTCCTGAATTCCGTCGGCCTCGGGTGTCAAAGGCGGATAGAATACATCGAGACCTCTGAGCGGCGCGCGGCGCGTATCGTAGTCGAGCCTCTCCCTGTTCTTCTCGCTTTCGAGACCGCCACCGCCCATCTTGTCGATATGCATCATCTGGTTCATGCACATCGTGCCGGGGGTGGCGCAGAGATTCAGGATCGAATCGTAGAGTCCGCTGTCGACGCTGGCGTAGTAACGCACTGGCTCCTTGATGCTCGGCTTTTCCAGCTTCATATAGCTGTCGCGATTAAGCGTGGTGCCTACCCGCTTCACTTGCGTCACCCAGGTGTCGAAGTCAGCCTGGGTCAAGCCGCGGAACTTGAAGCGCATCTGCGAAAAGCCGCCGCCGCTGTAATTGGCCGAAAGCCCCTCGTAGTCACCAGGAACGTTCATGACCGCATGGAGACGTGTCTGCATGCCCGGCATGGCATAGATCATGCCCGAGAGCGCCGGAACATAAAAAGCGTTCATGACCGATGATGACGTAATCTTGAAGCTGATCGGAACGTCCACCGGCGCTGCGAGTTCGTTGACTGTAGCGATGCCATATTCCGGGTAGAAGAACAGCCACTTCCAGTCGAGCGCCACGACTTCCACGGTCATGGTCTTTGTATCTTCCGTGACCAGCCGTTGCGCATCGATCCGGTCGAGCGGACGATAGGGATCGAGTTTGTGAGTGCTGATCCAGGTGATCGCACCAAGCACGATGATGATGGCCAATGGCGCCGACCAGATCACTACCTCGAGAGCAGTCGAATGGTGCCATTTGGGGTCGTATTTCGCCCTTTTGTTAGACTGGCGATAGTGCCAAGCGAAAAAGAGGGTGAGAAACATCACCGGTACGATGATGAGCAGCATCAATAGCGTCGAGACAACGATAAGATCCGCTTGTTGCCTTGCGATATCGCCTGAAGGCGACATGACGACCATTTTGCAACCGCCCAGCAGGAGCAACAGCGGGACGACAACGGCAAGGCGAACGAACTTCTTGGAGAGAAGCACTTCTGACTCCCTGGAATTAACCTCGGGTCTTTGAATGAAAGAGGTTCCCGGTTGCCCCGGTGGCGTCTGTCCGCAATGGTACACCCGAGGCACGGAGCTGCCGGATGACAGATTCCGGAACAATGGGCGCAATGCGGCGAAGCCGGCTACAAGCGCAAGGCTTGACGGGCTGCCGGGTTATTCGCTTTTTTTACGACTTTGGAGGGTGTGGGATCAGATAGTACTGGTTCTCGAACCGCGGTTGCGCGGGGAGGATGAAGGCAAGCTTCTCGCATGCCTTATGCTCGTTCAAGTCGACATAAGCAGACGGCTGCCAGTTCCGAACATGTTGGTCGGCATCGGAAACGGCCAAAACCTTACTCTCGGGAAAGAGCCTGGTTTCGTTGGCGTTCAGCGCAACCACGATCTGAAGAGAGGAACCATCGATATGCGGCTTCGCAAAAGCATTGCCTGAGACGACCTGGAAAGAGATCATCAACAGAAAAATCACGATCTTCCGGCCGACCGACATCATGTTGCATGTCTGCTCATAGTGATAAAACAAGGCGAGGATTTATCAAAGAAGCCAACTCAAAAAAAGCAGGATATCTCGCGTGCGCCAATTTGTCCGAAACATGTTGCCGGGATCCGGAAACCATTGCTCTACCTTGGATCGCGATTGACCGTTCGATTCTCACGCGGCATGAACACGATCGAGAGCGGGTGTTGTCAGCGCCATAGACAATCGTAACAGTGGGTCCGGACACGTCCTCAAAGCGGTGAGTTCGGGAAGTCGGCGGCGCTACTTGACGCTACCGACGGCGTCGGCACGACCGTCCTGCAGTTTGATCCACTTGCCGGCATCGGCTGAGGACTGACGCTTCAGATATCGGTACTCGGTGTCCGACCAGAGCAGGATCTTGTTGCGCATATTGTCGAGCACGAAATCGCCGCGATCGGTACGAAGGGTCAGCACCGCGTGGCCCTGTCCGCTCGGCTGAACAACGACGGTGATCAGCAAGTTGGAAGGCGAGATCCCGGCCTCGATAAGCTTCTTACGCTTAATCAGAACGTAATCCTCGCAGTCGGCGGCACTTTGCGGGTAGGTCCAGAGTTCTTCAACGCCGTAGATTTCCATGTCCGTCAGTGGCAGATAATCCACGTTCGCGTTATAGTTCACGTTGACGATAGTCTTCCAGTTTTCCTGTGTTAGAGCCATCGGGCCCTTGTCCTCGCCGTTGGGCTGGCATTCTTCGGTATATTTCTTGCAGAATGTATAGTGGCCGATCGGCTGGCTAGTCTTGCCAGCGAGTTCCATCGCCGCGGGAAGGGCCATGGCCTGTGCGGCGACCATGGAGAAAAGAAATGCGAGTGCACTGACCTTGATTGTTTTTGTCATTGTTCTGTCCTCGTTCAATAATGGGACAATGACATTGATACTTTGATCTTGCGCAAAAATTAGAAGAATAATTTAGTTTAAATCAAGGTAGAACATGCACTAAATGAAAATAAAACATCAATCAAATTTAATCAGTATTTGAATTACTTTTGATTCAAATTTTAGGAAAATTCTCGATGTGCTAGACGAAGCCAGCTGACATTTATATAACTGAATTTAAAAAGCTTTTTCCAAATCGGACAACATCGCTATTTCCCAGAAGACAGAGCCCTTGCTCCAAAGGAAGGCAACCCGTCAGCGCATAGGTGGATACCTCACGCTCGGCAGATTTGATGGTCGCTGTGAACGTGAGGCTCCACAGCCAACGATGGACCCCGAATTTTCAATACCTCATCGGCCATGTGCCACATTGAAACGCGATACGTCCGTCGCAAGGTGGTCGCCTAGTTTGCGCCAGGACGTGGTCCGCGGCCCAGCCGGTCGAACAGCCGGGGTCGCCGCCCAGCGCGAGAGATTGCTGCCAGGCGCCGAGGCGGCGACGGCGTCCTGATCGAGAAGCGCTTGGATGACGGCGCCGGCGCCCCTCGTGCGAACCTTTGACGCCGCGGTGCGCAGCGTCCCGGCCCGCCGAGCAATCTCGCCGGCGGTGCGCAGGGCCGATCCTATCCCTTCAACGAGGGCAAGGCAGACGGCCCGGGCAAAGGCAGCTTCCCCCGGACGGACACGCCCCCTGCCCCCAAGCGTCTTGAAGGCCGGCCCATAGCGCTCGGCCATCAGCAGCGGCATGGCACAATCCCATTTCAGCTGCGCCGCGATCAGCAGATCGGCCAGCATCCAGCCGAGCGGTTCGGCATCCGGCCGCACGGCATGTAGGGCCGTGACCGAGTCCGCCGCGGCAAGAGGCGCCGGGCGGCCCGATTGCAGCGCATCGTCGGCATGGTCGACCACCGCGGTGAGCCGATCGTCCCAGGCAAGCCCCAATAGATCGGCAAGCTCGGCCACCGCTTTCGAGGAAAAGGCGGGTTTTCGGGTGGAAAGCCTTTTGGTGGCCAAAAACACCTTTCCGGCCGGGCCGGGATCGTCGCCGGCGGTCGTCAACAAACGGCGTCGCGCAAGGCGGACTCGTCCTCGCTGCGCCCCATCAGCCGGACCGCGACGGCAGCACATTTGAGGGCCTGGCGCGCGCGCCAGCAGCCGGCCCAGACGGGTTCGGAGCGAATGAGATCATCCAGCGATTTCAAGGCGATGCCGGCGGAGAAAGCGGCGGCAAGTTCGTCCGGCTCGCGGCCGCGCGGCAGGGTCCAGCTAGGCAAGGCAGCCGTGAACGTCGGGGCGGAAACGGGCGAATCCATGACCGGCATCCTAGGCCAATTGTGCGGATTATACCAGACTTTTGCGCATTAACCGCACGGCTTGTCTTGCGCACAAAATGATGGATAACGTTGCCTTATCGTTCATTTTGCTCATTATAGAGAAATGTCCCAAATCATCGACGAAAACAGCGAAATTCACTCTCCGGAAAGCTCTGCTCCGCCGCACAGCACGCCGGCGGCCGACGGCATTTCCACCGCCGTCGCCGCAACACCCACCTCCCCTCTTCCGGCGAGCGCCGGCCTGCCGGCCCAGCTGCAGGATCTCACCGACCGCGCCCGCGGCTACGTCGAGGCCGCCAGCTCCGCCAACACGCGCAAAGCCTATGCGTCCGACTGGAAGCATTTTACCGCCTGGTGCCGGCGGCAGAGCCTGTCGCCTCTCCCCCCGGAATCGCAGGTCGTCGGGCTCTACATCACGGCCTGTGCTTCCGGGACGGCTGAGCGTGGGATGAAAGCGAACACAGTCTCGACTATTGAGCGGCGCCTTGCCGCCATCGGCTGGAACTATGCCCAGCGCGGCGCGCAAAAACTCGATCGCAAGGATCGCGCTATCGCCACCGTCATGGCCGGCATTCGCAACAAACACGCCACCCCGCCGCGCCAGAAAGAAGCGATCCTGCCGGAAGACCTGATCGCCATGCTCGAGACACTCGAGAGGAGAACCCTGCGTGGCATGCGCGATCGGGCGATGCTGCTCCTCGGCTTTGCCGGCGGCCTGCGCCGTTCGGAAATCACCGGACTCGACCTTGGGCGCGACCAGACGGACGACGGGCGCGGTTGGGTCGAAATCTTCGACAAAGGCGCGCTGCTGACGTTGCGTGGCAAGACAGGCTGGCGCGAAGTCGAGATCGGCCGCGGCTCTTCCGACGCGACCTGCCCCGTCGCCGCTTTAGAGGCCTGGGTAAAATTCGCGAGGCTCGCGAAAGGCCCCCTCTTCCGCCGCGTAACCGGGAAAGGCAAGGATGTCGGGCCGGACCGTCTGAACGACCAGGAGGTGGCACGCCTCGTCAAGAAAACCGCGCTGGCTGCTGGCGTGCGCGGCGATCTCTCCGAGGCTGAGCGCGGCCAGATGTTTGCCGGCCATTCGCTGCGCGCCGGCCTCGCCTCCTCGGCGGAGGTCGACGAGCGCCACGTGCAAAAACAGCTCGGCCATGCCTCGGCAGAAATGACCCGCCGCTACCAGCGCCGGCGCGACCGGTTCCGCGTCAACCTCACCAAGGCCGCGGGGCTCTGACAAGCCCTTTCCCTCCTCGGCGTGAAACTGTTAGGTCAAGTTTTGTCGTCGTTTTTTCACTTAGCGGCTCAATTGAAATCGGGACGCAAAAACCACAATCGGTCAGCTGTCAGTAGACCAATCGCGCTCGTATCGTTCCGGGAATTTCGCGTAAGGCCTGTAGGATGTCGTCGGCCTTTGCACAAATTCCTTCCGCCTCGATCACCACGTAGCCCGTGTCGCCATGGGTCTGAAGGAACTCAGCGACGATGTTCAGCCCCCGTGACGAGAAGATTTCGTTGAGCTGGATGAGCATGCCGGGGCGGTTTTCATGCACGTGAATGAAACGCGTGCCGTTCGGGCGCTCGGGCAGTTGTACCTGCGGAAAGTTGACGGCGCCCATCGTTGAGCCGATGTCGGAGTATTCGACCAGCTTCCTCGAAACCTCCCCGCCAATACGCTCTTGGGCTTCCTCAGTGGAGCCGCCGATATGCGGCGTCAGAATGACATTGCTCAAGCCTTGCAACGGCGTCTCGAAACGCTCGTTGTTCGATGCCGGCTCCTTAGGGAACACGTCCACGGCGGCACCCGCGAGATGGCCGTCTTTCAGGACTTTCGTAAGCGCATCGAGGTCAACCACCGTGCCGCGAGAATTGTTGATGAAGATGGCGCCCTTCTTCATACGGCGCAGTTCCGTTTCAGTGATCATATTATGCGTCGAGGGCGTTTCGGGAACGTGCATCGTCACATAGTCAGAGATTTCGAGAAGGTCGCCCAGCGAAGCCATCGACTCCGAGTTGCCGCGACGAAGCCGATCGGATAGATCGAAGTAGCGCACGACCATGCCCATGCTTTCGGCAAGCGCGCTGAGCTGCGATCCGATATTGCCGTAACCGACAATGCCGAGCGTTTTGCCGCGGACCTCCCGGCTGCCGACAGCGGACTTCTCCCACCCTCCTTGATGCGCGGAAGCCGAGCGCGGAAAAATCTGCCGGGTCAGCATAATAATCTCGCCGATCACAAGCTCGGCCACCGATCGCGTGTTCGAATACGGTGCATTGAACACCGGGATGCCGCGCCGCCGCGCTGCATCCAGATCGACCTGGTTCGTACCGACGGAAAAACAGCCAATCGCGATCAACTTCTTCGCGGATTCGAGGATCTCGTCCGTCAGCTGAGTGCGGGAGCGAATGCCGATGATGTGGGCGTCGGCGATGTGGCTCTTAAGATCCTTGTCGTCGAGCGCCTTCGGCAAGTGAATGAGATTGGTGTAGCCGGAGGAAGAAAAGTAGTCCACGGCGGTCTGGCTAATGCCTTCCAGCAGAAGCACGGAAATTCGGTCGCGTGGAAGTGAAAGTTCGCGGGTCATAAATGTTGCTCCGATTTCCGAAAGACCGATGTGGCATCGACGCTTATGAATTGTTTAAGCGCCCTGGCAGCCTAATATCAACACTTGGATACCGCGAACAGATCTCCGTCATCGCCCACATACTGAAAGCGATTGAACGGCAGAGCGCCTCCGCAGCGGACGCCGCTCGGCGAGACAAAATAGTCGCTCTCCTCCGTCAGGAACCTGCTCGGTAGCGCGGAAAAATGGTCTGTTCGAAACGCTACAGGGCCGTGACCGCAGGGTGAAACGCACACCAGCCAGTATGCTGAGAACAGAAAAGCCTGCCGCGGGAGGAGGTGCGGCAGGCTTTCCAAACTGTGATCGGCAACTGGGAGGAGGAGCGCCGCCGATCCGGTGCGAGCGATCAAGGGAGGAGAAGATCACTCGCTATATGAAGTTCGTGGGAGGAGGTACGAACGTCATGCAGACAATATGGTCCCGTCCGGCTTCGCCGAGAAGCCCGGATGGCTGCATGACAGCGTTGCAGGCCGCGTACGTCAATCGAAGTGCCCCACTGTCGGCCGGAACATAGTCGCTTGAATGCGTCCATCGCTCTCTTCGATCGCACATTCCTCAGAAGAGAAAGGCCGGGATACACTGGGCCACAGACCGTACCTTCCCACCCGCTATGCAGACCGTCGCTCGTCGCCGGCGCCGCTTCGCATTAGGGCCATGATCATCGGCCCGAGCGAGAATTCGCCCCGTTCGGCTCGTCTGGTGAGATCCCGTAGATAGCCACCGGGTGAATTGATGTGTCCTTCCCTTTCAAGGATGCAGGCAACCGCTGTCGCGGCGTTTTCCGCCCCCATCGTGTCGCACGCATCCTGATAGGCCGATGGGCTGATGCCGAGCATCGTTCTCACGACAACGGCGGCGCTCATTAGATCCCGCCAGCCGGAAATCGCTCCTCCTTGCGGCACATAGGCGGTGATTTCCGGGCAAGCACGCAGGATCATAGTCAACGGGAGCGATCCCATCGGCTTGACAATCCGTTTCGGTTCTTTCTCCAACGGCGCCCCCTGCTCTTTTCGAGAGCGAGGTTCAAGTTCACTAAGGGATTCGGGATTTGAATTCTGTATGTGGCATCCGATTTGGACAGCATTGCTATCCATTTTTTCTGCTTTTTGTTGCATATTCAGGATGTTGAGCACTTCATCGCGCAGAAGGCCCATTTCTACGAGGATCGCATCGACTTCAGTACGGCTTGGAGAGCGCGGAATCCGTCCGACAAGTGCGACAAACATAGCCTCAATCGTTTCCCAATCCCCATCCGCGCCCTCCTCGACCGCGGCCGTAATCAGCTTGCGAACATCCCTGCGGCAAATCGTAAGGGCTTCCTTCGCCCGCTTGAGCAACCGGCGTTCCTCTACGACCTGCTGGGCAAGAATCGCGAATTCCTCGACACGAGCCAGGAGTGGCGCGAGGCTGAAGCCATACGCTTGCTCGATCTCTCCGCCCTTCGCGCGGTGAGCGTACCGCTTACCGTTCGGACTATCGCGCCGGAAGATGATCCCTGCGTCGACAAGAACTGCCAGATGACGGCGCAACGTGGTGCCGGCAATGCCGTGGGCTCGATGGGAGAGCTGCTCGTTAGAGGGGAAGACCACCAGGCCGTGCTCCTCCGAAAGGTCGCTTTTGGGGTAGAAGCTCAAAAGCGCGTCCAGAACGGTGATCGCGCGATCCTGAAGGCCGAGTAGTCCGCGTGCCTCGCTCACGTCGCGGAACACCTTCCACTTGTCGATGGACTTGCCTGCCTTGATATCAGCCGCTTGAACCTGCCGATTCACGAGCGCAATCGACATCCGCCGCGGCCCAAAGGGCGCGGTTACATTTCCGACTTGCATTTTCCTTCACCTTTCAAAAGGCAAAAGACGTCCGCTCACCAAAACGGTGCCAAAATGTCCTCACCAGACTCTTGACGGGGATTCTCGGAAATGCGATTCTCTGGGTGCTAACTCGAGAAGGGCTTCCGGAATGTTTCGGGGGCCTTTTTCTTTTGCGGTTTCGAATCTCTCCTACGTTTCGCTACGCTCCTGGAACTCCCTGTAAAGACGCTCCAGATTGTCCGAAAGGTATGCTCCAAATCCGGAAGCATCCTTTGATTTCACGGCGATCGTAAACGACCGACCAGCATCTTTCGTAGCGACCTTCACCGCGTTTTCCGCCAATGCCCAGGTCCGCTCTGTCGGCCGGCTGGATGCCGGCTTCTTCTGCTTTTTTTTCGACAGTGCGTCCACGACTGCGGAGAATCGCTCTTCGATCGGCACATCGTCGAGCAGCCCTTCTCCAATCAAGGAAACAGCTTCGGCCGCCTTGGTAGGATGAAGAACGATCTTCTTGAGGTGTTCCCAGCGATCTCGGCCAATACCTCGTGCGGCGCCGATTGCCTCAAGAACTTCCCCAGGAATTTGTTCTGCTACAGCGAGCATGCGCGACAGAAGGGTGTCGTCGACCGTCAGGGCTGTTTTGATGTCTTCTTTTGAAATGCCTGCGGTCTGAAGCGTCTTCGCGAAAAGAGACTTCTCGATGAACGTCAGCCCGGCGCGTGCCGTGTTCTCTTGCCCTTGGGAGATAACGTAGTTGATCTCCTCCAACGGCTTAATTATCGCCCTTACGGTCGTCCCAAGTTCCTTCGCAACCTTCGTTCGACGGTGTCCAAAGACGATGATGTGTCGACCTTCGACTTCGGGGTTTGGCCTAACGAGAATTGGGGACGACTGGCCAGCCCTTTTGATCGCGTTCCGGAGCGCCTGATACTGCTCATCATCTTCGCCAATACGATCGCGAAACGGTGACGGATCAAGCGAGTCCGGATCGAGCTGGACGATGGATTCTCCCTCGAGGAAGCGGATCGAGTTCTCAGCCATCTCGTCGAGTGACTGCATCATAGACCGCGATGCACCGCGCCGCGCATATTCTGCTCGCGCTTCAGATGGTGCAGCGACCGATGCCTCTTCAGGGCGCATGCCGCCAATATTGGAGAGGAGATGCTTTCTAGCCATCGCTTTTCCTCAAATCTCTCATCATCTTGCTGTTTTTTATGTCTTTTTTTGCATTCTGCACGGCTGTCAAATCCAAGCCTACTTCCGCCCCCACGCCTGATGTACCAAAGAAGTGATCTCGCTATTCACCGCGTTCAACGACTCTATGGCGCGGTCATAGGTCGAACGAATGAACTGGTTCCGGTCCACCTCGTAGAGCGTCTGTTTCGTGATCCCGGCATCGGAAACCGCCGTAGACTTGAGCATTTGATTGCTGAGCATTCGTCGATTGAACATCGCTTGCATGAAGCCAACCATCTGGGCTTGAGGCCCATCAGTCGGCTCATACCGTGTGACGAGATATCTGAACCATTTAAGGCGCACCTTTGCCCCAGCGCTCTTGATGGACTGGAGTATCCCCCCAAGCATCAGCAAGAACTGGCTCATCGACATGATGTCCAACATCTGCGGATGCACTGTGATCAGAACCGACGTCGACGCAGTAAGCGCCGTCAGCGTGAGATAGCCGAGTTGCGGAGGGCAATCGATCACCACGACGTCGTACTTGTCGTCTACTTCTTTCAGCGCCTGACTAATGCGCGTGAAGAACATCCTGCCTTCAGGAGAATTCTTGTTCGATGCGGCTAACGGTGTTTCGTACTCGTATTCCTGCAGCTCAAGATTGGCCGGGACAATGTCCAGACCCGGAAAATTCGTGCTTTGGATAATCTCTGTGATCGAGCGGCGCTGCTTGTCGTAGCGGAGCGCCTCGAACAAGGACGGGTTCTTGTCCAACTCGGGCTGAATACCATGCAGAGCCGTGAGGGAAGCCTGGGGGTCGAGATCAATTGCAAGGACACGATGCCCCGTCAAAGCAAGGTATTGGGCCAGATGGGCAGTCGTCGTTGTCTTCCCACTACCCCCCTTGAAATTCACAACAGAGATGACCTGGAGACCCTCACCCTTGCGTCGATGGGGAACGTACTTCTTGAAGTCGCTGCGACCATACTTATCCAGAAACTGCCGAAGCTCGAGCATCTGCTCAGCTGTGTATGAACGCCGGCCCGATGAAGAGACTTGAGGCTGCGGCCCCTTTCCGTCAAGGTGCAACTTCTTGATATGGTTCTGGGTCACACCAAGGAACTCGGCGACCTCGGACAAAGAGAAAAGGCGGAGCCCCTTCTCGGCATTCGGTGGATACTGTTCGAGGCGCAGCATGTTGAGCTTGTCTGAGATGAGTTCCCCTTGTTCGAGAATCTCCTCATCAAAATCCAAGTCCAAGTCCGCTGCCAAGGTACGCTCAGTTTCCACTCGTGCCACCACTTTTTGAGAATAACGCTTTTCTCACCACGAATGCCGAGAAAGCGTGATTAGTATGGGCGATTCTCCAGTGGCCGCAAGGCGTTTTTGGTTAACGAAAGGTTAACGCCAAATGCCAGAAATTGTCGGCTAAATAAATTTCACAAGCGAATATAGTCACTTAAGGGACAACCACGCGACGGCACGCCGACGCGCTACTAACACTTTTGTTAGTAAAAATAGCTGAAAAAGGTGACCCAGCACCTGCCGATGCCCATCTCGGCACCAGAATCACCACTAACACTTCTGCGAGTAGATCTCCGCGCCGATTGGCAGCAAACCACCCTGCGTCTCAAACGCCAGGGAGATTTGTTCGATGCGAGTCACTGCTATTGCGAAGGCCCGAACCGCCTCAGAAATGAAGATCCTCGACGACATGCACCGTCTCAGGGCGCGCATTTTCCAGGGTCGCCTGTCCTGGAATGTCCGCTGCACCGACGGCCGCGAGTATGACGAGTTCGATGATCTGGCGCCGACCTACATCATCGCGCTCTCCAACCGCGATGCGGTCATAGGCTGCGCGCGTCTCCTGCCCGCGGTCGGAACGACGATGCTTGGTGCCGTCTTTCCGCAGCTTCTCAGGCGCGGCCAGCTCCCCGCTCATCCCCGGATGATCGAAAGTTCCCGGTTCTGCGTCGACACCGCATGCGAGGAGGGGAGGGCCGACGGTTCTCTGCATGGCGCGACGCTCACCATGTTCGCCGGCATCGTCGAGTGGTGCCTGACGAATGGCTACAACGAGATCGCGACCGCGACGGACGTGCGCTTCGAGCGCATCCTGAAACGTGCTGGCTGGCCGATGCAGCGTCTCGGCGATCCGAGCATGATCAACGAGACGCGCAGCGTCGCCGGGATCCTCCCCGCCGATGCCGCGAGCTTCAAGCGTTTGCGCCCTGCCGGTTATCACTCGGCGATCCCCACCCTCGGTAAGAAGGCGGCTTGAGCGATGACGTCCCATCACCACCACTCGCTTCCCCGCCTGATCTCCAAGCTGGAAAACGCGCTCGGCGACCATCTCTGCATCGCTCTCGATGATCCGAGTGTCGTCGAAATCATGCTCAACCCGGATGGAAAGCTCTTCATCGAGCGCCTCGGCCACGGCATCGCCGCCGCCGGCGAGATGACGCGCGCTGCCGCCGAGACGGTCATCGGGAGTGTTGCGCATGTCCTGAAATCGGAAGTGGACGAGGACAACCCTATTGTCTCGGGCGAGCTTCCCATCGGTGGGCACCGTTTCGAGGGGCTATTGCCGCCGGTGGTGGTGGGACCATCCTTCACCATCCGCCGGCGCGCATCGCAGCTCATCCCACTGGATGACTACATCCGGTCGAAGACCATGACGCCGATGCAGGCGTCGGTGATCCGGAATGCCGTCGAGTCGAAGCTCAACATCGTGGTGGCGGGCGGAACCGGCTCGGGCAAGACGACGCTGACGAACGCGATCCTTGCGGAGATCGTCGAGCATGCGCCCGAAGATCGGCTCGTCATTCTCGAAGACACGGCCGAGATTCAATGCGCGGCGGTGAACGCCGTGTGCCTGCACACCAGCGATACCGTCGATATGTCGCGTTTGCTGAAGAGCACAATGCGCCTCCGACCGGATCGCATCATCGTCGGCGAGGTGCGTGACGGCGCGGCGCTGACATTGCTGAAGGCGTGGAACACCGGACATCCGGGCGGCATCGCCACGATACACGCTAATTCGGCGCGTTCGGCGCTGCAACGCCTGGAGCAGCTCACGGCCGAAGCCAGCCAGCAGCCGATGCAAGCCGTCATCGGCGATGCGGTCGACCTCATCATCTTCATCGAGCGCGTCCCGAAAGGCAGGCGCGTGACGGAAATCCTTCATGTCAGCCGCTTCGCCGGCGGCCAATACCACACCGAACCATATGCAGAGGAAGAGCGCGATGCAGCGTAACCGGAACCCCTTTACCCTTGGCTGCTTCATCGCAATCGGCGCGATGGTGCTCGCTACGCCGGCACTTGCCGGCTCCGGCGGCGGTGGCCTGCCCTGGGAGGGACCGCTCGAACAGATTCAGGAATCGATCACTGGACCTGTCGCCGGCTATATCGCTCTCGCCGCGGTCGCCATCGCCGGAGGTATGCTGATCTTCGGCGGCGAGTTGAACGATTTCGCGCGGCGGCTGGTGTACGTCGTCCTCGTTGCCGGCCTTCTTCTCGGGGCGACACAGATCGTCGGCCTGTTCGGAGCGACCGGCGCCTCGATCGGACCAATCGAGGCTTGTTTGGACGTGAGCCCGGTTTCCGGAGGAGGGGAGGGGGCTCATGGCTGAGTCCTTTTCCGGCCTGCAGCGCAATCGCATTCATCGCGCCCTGTCCCGGCCGAACCTTCTGATGGGTGCGGACCGGGAGCTGGTGCTGATCACCGGGCTCGCGGCCGTCATCCTGATTTTCGTCGTCCTGACGGTCTATTCGGCGCTGTTCGGCATCGCCGTCTGGGTCGTCATCGTCGGAATCCTGCGCATGATGGCCAAGGCTGACCCGATGATGCGGAAGGTCTATATCCGCCATGTCTCCTACAGGCACACCTACAAGGCGACGACCTCGCCCTGGCGCCGGTACTAGGGAGGAGATGATGGTTGCTCTCCGCCGCTTCCGCGCCACCGGCCCATCCTTCGCGGATCTCGTTCCCTACGCCGGCCTAGTCGACAATGGGGTGCTCCTCCTGAAGGATGGCAGCCTCATGGCCGGCTGGTACTTTGCAGGTCCGGACGCCGAAAGCGCGACGGATCTCGAACGCAACGAGCTGTCGCGCCAGATCAACGCCATCCTGTCGCGGCTCGGCACGGGTTGGATGATCCAGGTCGAGGCCGTTCGCATCCCGACCGTCGACTACCCGTCACAGACCCGCTGCTTCTTCCCGGACCCAGTCACCCGCGCCATCGATGCAGAACGCCGCGCGCATTTCGAGCGGGAGCAAGGGCATTTCGAGAGCCGCCATGCACTCGTGCTGACTTATCGTCCGCTCGAATCGAAGAAGAGCGCGCTTAGCAAATACGTCTATTCGGATGAAGAGAGCCGCAAGAAATCCTATGCGGACACGGTCCTCTTCATCTTCAAGAACGCGATTCGGGAGATCGAGCAATATCTCGGCAACACTCTTTCGATCCGGCGCATGGAGACGCGCGAGACCGTCGAGCGGGGAGGGGAGCGCGTCGCGCGATATGACGAGTTGCTCCAGTTCGTGCGCTTCTGCATCACCGGCGAGAACCATCCGATCCGTCTACCGGATGTGCCGATGTATCTCGACTGGATCGCAACGGCCGAACTTCAACACGGCCTGACCCCGAAAGTCGAAAACACATTCCTCGGCGTCGTCGCGATCGACGGCCTGCCGGCCGAGAGCTGGCCGGGCATCCTCAACAGCCTTGACCTGATGCCGCTGACCTATCGCTGGTCGTCGCGTTTCATTTTCCTCGATGCAGAGGAGGCGCGCCAAAAGCTCGAGCGGACCAGGAAGAAGTGGCAGCAGAAGGTCCGTCCGTTCTTCGACCAGCTATTTCAGACGCAAAGCCGGTCAGTCGACCAGGATGCGCTGACCATGGTGGCCGAGACCGAGGACGCGATCGCACAGGCATCGTCCCAGCTGGTCGCCTATGGCTACTATACGCCGGTCGTGATCCTCTTCGATCATGACCGCGAAGCGCTTCAGGAGAAGGCCGAAGCGATCCGCCGTCTCGTGCAGGCCGAGGGCTTCGGCGCCCGCATCGAGGGCCTTAACGCCACCGACGCCTATCTCGGCAGCCTGCCGGGCAACTGGTTCTGCAATGTCCGCGAGCCGCTGATCAATACCAGCAATCTCGCGGACCTCGTCCCGCTCAACTCGGTCTGGTCCGGAAGCCCGGTGGCGCCTTGCCCGTTCTATCAGGAAGGCTCGCCGCCGTTGATGCAGGTTGCCAGCGGTTCCACACCGTTCCGCCTCAATCTCCATGTCGACGACGTCGGGCACACGCTGATCTTCGGCCCGACCGGCTCCGGCAAGTCAACCTTGCTCGCGCTGATCGCGGCGCAGTTCCGCCGCTACGAGCGCGCGCAAATCTTCGCGTTCGACAAGGGCAATTCACTCTATCCGCTGACGCTTGCCGCCGGGGGCGATCATTACGAGATCGGGGGCGACGCTGAGGAGGGGAGGGCGCTCGCGTTCTGCCCGCTCTCGGACCTCGCGACGGACGGAGACCGGGCCTGGGCAAGCGAGTGGATCGAAACGCTCGTCGCCCTGCAAGGCGTGACGATCACACCGGACCACCGCAATGCGATTTCGCGACAGATCGGGCTGATGGCCAATGCTCCCGGCCGCTCACTCTCCGACTTCGTGTCGGGCGTTCAGATGCGGGAGATCAAGGATGCTCTGCACCACTACACGGTGGACGGACCGATGGGGCAACTCCTCGATGCCGAGCGGGACGGGCTTACGCTCGGTGGGTTCCAGTGCTTCGAGATCGAGCAGCTCATGAATATGGGCGAACGCAGCCTGGTCCCGGTGCTGACTTATCTCTTCCGCCGCATCGAGAAGCGTCTCGATGGTGCGCCGAGCCTTATTGTTCTGGACGAAGCATGGCTGATGCTCGGCCATCCGGTCTTCCGGTCAAAGATCCGCGAATGGCTCAAGGTGCTGCGCAAGGCCAACTGCGCCGTGGTCCTGGCCACGCAGTCGATCTCGGACGCGGAGCGTTCCGGCATCATCGATGTGCTGAAGGAATCCTGCCCAACCAAGATCTGCTTGCCGAACGGCGCGGCGCGCGAGCCGGGCACGCGGGAATTCTACGAGCGGATCGGCTTCAACGAGCGGCAGATCGAAATCGTCTCCACCGCCATCCCGAAGCGCGAATACTACGTCGCCACCCCGGACGGCCGCAGGCTGTTCGATATGTCGCTCGGACCTGTCGCGCTGAGTTTCGTCGGCGCCTCCGGCAAGGATGACCTGAAGCGTATCCGCGCCCTGAAATCCGAGCATGGCCAGGAATGGCCGGCCCATTGGCTTCAATCGAGAGGAGTTTCCGATGCCATCGACGTCCCCAGCAAAACGTAAGCTCGCCCGCGCGCTCGTCGCCGCCGCAATCACCTTCGGCACAGCCACACCGGCGCTTTCCGGCGCGGCCACCGGCGAGGCGACGGAGTTGACCCAGCTCGCCAACAACGCGGAACTGATCAAGCTGCTGGAAAGCTCGGGCGTGCAGGTCGAGAACCAGCTGACGCAGATCAGCCAGCTCGCCGAGCAGATCCAGAACCAGTTGAAGATGTACGACAACATGCTGCAGAACACCGCGCAGCTTCCGGACCACATCTGGGGACAGGTGGAGCAGGATCTAGGACAGCTCCGCGATGTCGTCAGGCAGGGGGAGGGCATCGCCTTCTCGATGGGCAATGCCGACGACGTCCTCCAGCAGCGTTTCAAGAGCTATGCCGACCTGAAGGACAATCTCCCGAACAAGGAAAGCTTCGCCACGGCCTACCAGAACTGGTCCGACACGAACCGCGGCACCATCGCCGGCACGCTCAGTGCTGCCAGCCTGACCGCCGACCAGTTCGACAGCGAGGAAAGCACGATGAAGGAGCTGCGCGGCATGTCCGAGAGCGCCGACGGCCAGATGAAGGCCCTGCAGGTCGGCCATCAGATCGCGGCGCAGCAGGTCGATCAGATGCAGAAGCTGCGTGGCCTCGTTTCCCAGCAGATGACGATGATGGGCACCTGGCTTCAGACCGAGCAGTCCGACAAGGATCTCGCGCAGGTACGACGTGACCGGTTCTTCAACGCCGAGGTCAAGTCCATTCCAGAAGGTCAGAAGATGGAGCCGCGCTGGTGAACCGGTCCCTCGTCATATTCATCGGCTCTGTGGCGGCGGCCGCAGCTCTATCGGTCGCAGCTACGGTTCTCATCCTCAAGACCGGCGACACGAGCAAGCCAGCGATGTCGGAGGAGCAGCGGGCCGCACGCGAAAAATTCTTCGGTTCCGGCAAGGAATTGCCGCCGATCGAAAAAGGGCAGGAGATGCGTCCGCGATGGTGAAAGCCGATCTTGAGCGCACCGCCGTCATCACGGCCCTGTTGTGCTTCGCGCTTGCCGCGCCGGCCTTTGCACAACAGGGCCAGGTGCTGACCGAGCTGGAAAACCAGGTCTCATCGGCTGCAAAGGGGTGGGAGACCACGATCATGGATGCGGCGCGATCCCTGTTCTGGATCTTGGCCGGAATCGAGATTGGCATCGCCGCGGTGTGGCTCGCGATCCAGGCGGCGTCGCTCGACAGCTGGTTTGCCGAACTGGTCCGCCGCATCATGTTCATTGGCTTCTTCGCGTTCGTTCTCGATCAGGGACCGACGTTCGCGCGCGCTGTTGTGGACAGCCTTTTCCAGATTGGCTCCGGCGGTGGCTCGGCCTCGCCGGCGGAAGTGTTCGACGCCGGCATCCGGGTTGCATCGCAGATGTCGCAGCAGGCCCAATTCGGTGTCTTCGAAGACAATGCGCTCGCGATCGCCGCTGTGCTTGCCATGGGCATCGTCGTCATCTGCTTCTCGCTGGTGGCGGCGATCTTCGTCAGCGTCATGGTGGAAATGTATGTCGGCCTGCTCGCCGGCATGATCATGCTGGGTCTTGGCGGGTCATCGTTCACGAAGGACTTCGCCATTCGCTATCTCGTCTACGCCTTCGGGGTCGGGATGAAGCTGATGGCGCTCGTGATGATCTCGCGGATCGGCTCGGAGGTTCTCATCGGATTGGCGCAGGCGCCAACCGCCGAGAGCGATCAGTTCATCACGACGCTCGCGATCGCGGGCATTTCGGTCGTGGTGTTCATCATCGCAATGTACGTGCCGAACATCATGCAGGGCGTCGTGCAGGGCGCCTCGGTGACGGGAGGAATGGAAACCATCCGCCACGGAGGGCAGGCCGCGTCCTTCGCCGCCGGTGCAGGATTCCTCGCAGCCGGTGCGGCTGGCGCAGGCTTTGCGGCGGCCCAGGCCGCCCGCGCCGCAGGCTCGTCCATCGCCGGCGCAGCAGCTCGTGGCGTCGGCGCTGGTATCGGTTCGGGCGCGAAAGCTGCCGGCTCGGCCGCCAAGGAAAAGGCGATTGGTTCGCCTGGCGCCTATGCCGGCTCGATCCTCGGCCTTGCGAACGCCAAGCTCGACGAGAAACGTGGCGGCAGCAGCGGCACAAAACCGTTCCCCGAACGCAACGACAAACCATAAGAAGAAGAGATTGATCGATGGCAGCAGATCGCGCCCCTGAAAACCCTTATCTCGCCGCGCGTCAGGAATGGTCCGAGCGATACGGCTCCTACGTCCAGTCGGCGCGGGCCTGGCGCATCGTCGGCATTCTCGGCCTGACCATGGCCGTGATCGGCTTCAGCTATGCCATGTATCTGAGCACTCAGGTCAAGTTGGTGCCCTATATCGTCGAGGTCGACAAACTCGGCACCTCCGTCACGGTCGGCTTTCCCGAGCAGATCGAATACGCCGATGCCCGCGTCGTGCGCGCGACGCTCGGCAACTTCGTGACCAGCTTCCGATCCATCACGCCGGATGCCGTCGTGCAGAAGCAATATATCGACCGGACCTATGCGCTGCTTCGGACATCCGACCCCTCGACCCAGAAGATCAATTCCTGGTTTCGGGGAAACTCGCCGTTCGAGAAAGCGAAGACCTCGACGGTCGCGATCGAGGTCAACAACATCGTGGCGCTCTCCAACCAGACCTATCAGGTCGACTGGACGGAATATGAGCGCGACCGGAAGGGCAAGGAAACCGGAACACGGCGTTTCCGCGGCATTGCCACGGTCTCGCTAACGGCGCCCCAGGACGAGTCGACCATCCGGCTCAACCCCATCGGTCTCTACGTCCAAGACTTCGACTGGACAGCACAGCTTTAAGGGCAGGGAACATCAAATGCACAGATCAGGATCGATCGCGGCCGCCGGCTGCATGGCCGCACTCGTGTTCGCCTCCGGCGCACTCGCGCAAAACATGACGACGAACGAGGTGAGGGGAACCAACATTTCGGGCAAATGGCGTGGAACGCCCGGTCTCGTCGCCAAGGGCGCGGATGGCAAGGTCATCTTCCTCTACGGGGAAACCCAGCCGTCGGTCGTCTGCTCCCCGCTTCAGGTCTGCGACATCGAATTGCAAGGTGGCGAGATCGTGCGCGACGTCCTTGTGGGCGACACTGTGCGGTGGAAGGTCGAGCCAGCCACCTCGGGCGCAGCTGGGGGACAGGCGATCCACCTGATCGTGAAACCTTCGGAAGCCGGGCTTGTCACGTCGATGGTCATCACGACGTCGCGGCGGACCTATCACATGCAGCTCAAGTCCCATCCGAGCCAGTACATGGCCCGTGTCGGTTTTGAGTATCCGGAGGACGTCTCCACGAAGCTTGCGGACATCAATGCCCGGCTGGAGACGGGCGGCATCCCTGGCACCGCGCCCGACAAGCTGAACTTCTCCTACTCTGTCAGCGGCAGCGCGGCATGGAAGCCGAAGCGGGTCTATTCGGACGGCACGAAGACCTACATCCAGTTCCCCCGTTCGATCGGTGGGCAAGACGCGCCGGTGCTGTTCGTCGTCAGCGGCGGCCAGAACCGGATCGTCAACTACAGAATGAAGAATGACATGATGATCGTCGACTATGCGGTCGACAAGGCGATCCTCGTTTCCGGGGTCGGCTGGCGACAGCAGAAGATCACCATCCGGCGGGGAGGATAACGATGAAGCGATTGCTTCCCCTCATTCTCGCCGCCGGCCTGCTCTCCGCCTGCCAGACGGCCGACGACGGCCTCTCAACCAACTCGGCGCCGGCCGTCATCTCAGGTCCTGCCGCCAGCGCCATCGCCGGCGATATGGCGAGCCGCCTTGCCGAGCAGATCGGGCCGGCCGGAAGCACGACGCTCAAGATGGACAAGGGCACGTCCGAATTCGCCGTCGCGCTCGAGGCGGCGTTGAAAGGCTGGGGTTTCACCGTCGTCACCGACAGCCAGGTCGAGAAGGGCACAAGACCCATCAAACTCGAATACGGGATCGACAGCATGGACGGACAGGTGCTCGCCCGCCTGTCCACGCCGACAGTCGCGCTCGGCCGCGCCTATGCGGCGACTCCGGGCGGCGCCACGCCGGCGAGCCCGCTTTCGATCATGCAGCGGAACTGAGGAGAAGATCATGGTTCAGTCGCTTCAGCTCGGAACGGCCACTCAGGACGACGACCAAAAGGGCATGCGTCGTCTCAATCGGTTGCCGATCGTCGCGGCGATCATCTTCATCGTGCTGTTCATTGGCGTGGTGGTGATCGGCCTCTCCTGGCGCGGCCTGCCTTTCGGGCGCAACAACGATCTCGACAGCGCCTCGAACACATCGGCCTCGACCTATGGCGACAAGCTCAAGCAAGGCGTATCCGACGGGATTATCGGCGAGCCGGAACAGCGCGAGGTTTTCCAGCCGACGCCTGCGGCCGAACGGCAGGCGGAGGAGAAAAGCGTTCCTGCGGAGTTGCCTCGTCGGACCGAACGGGAAGAGCGTCGGCCGAAGCTGGAATCGCGGGAGGAGTGGCTGGCGCGCCTGGAGCGCGAGCAGGAAGAGCAATATATCCGTGAGAAGTATCGCCAGAGTATGGCACGCTTGCAGGCCCGCGCCGGTGCGCTGGACTCGCCGGTGAAGGTCGACATCTCCGATCTCGGACGCACCAGCACCGATACGGCCACAACAAATGGGCAGCGGCTGGCCACTGCGCCGAGCGGCACATCCGACCTCTACGCGGCGGCGATGAAGTCCGGGCTGCTTGGGCAGAACGTCGACCAGAACGGCCAGACTTCGAAGGAAGAATTCTTCAATCAGGACATCAAGGATCTTGGCTATTTGCCCAACCGCGTCGTTCCACAATTCTCGCCCTACGAGCTGAAACGCGGCTCGGTCATACCCGCGACGCTTATCACCGGCCTGAACTCGGACCTACCCGGACGCATCACCGCGCAGGTCAGCCAGAATGTCTATGACAGCGCCACGGGCTACCGGCTTCTCGTTCCGCAGGGCGCCAAGCTGTTCGGGCGCTACGACTCGAAGGTGTCCTTTGGCCAAAGCCGCGTTCTCGTCGTGTGGACCGACCTGATCTTCCCGAACGGCTCAACGCTGCAAATCGGCGGTATGGCCGGCACGGACGCGGAAGGCTATGGCGGGTTCAAGGACAAGGTGGATCGCCACCTCTGGCGGACATTCGGCTCGGCCGCGCTCGTCGCGATCATCGGGACCGGGATCGATATGTCCTTGCCCGAGAGTTCGACGCTCGCGACGCAGGACACCGCGTCAGATGCAGCAAGGCGCAACTTCGCGGAATCCTTCGGCCGCGTGGCGGAGCAGACGATTTCGAAGAACCTCAACGTGCAGCCGACCATCCGCATCCGTCCCGGCTATAAGTTCAACGTCCTCGTCGATCAGGACATTATCTTTCCCGCCGCTTACGCATCGCGATAGTACGGAAACTGCACACATTCCATACAGTTCGTGAGGTTTGCGTAACCTTCAACCCTGCCGCAACGAAAGCGTCATGGAAATGTCTTCTTTTTTCGCCTATCGATTTCTAACGCCCGCAAGTTGTTGTAGCATCCGCTAATCGCGACACGCGCGTACTAGCCGCACCAGCTTTGTTGCGGCGTTTCGAGCGATGGAGGTATCGATTGAATCAGTGGTTCGTGCGGCTCACCGAGCAGATGTCGCTTGCGCATGATGATGCCGCGGTGGCGGATGTCCTCCAGAAGATGACCAGCGATGCGGGTTTCAGCTACTTCGCCTATCTCAACCTGCAGGCGGAGACCCAGACCGCGATCTCGACCTATCCCAAAGAATGGCAGGTACGGTACTTCGAGAAGAAGTTTGCACACATTGATCCGGTGGTGCTCAACGCGAAATCCCGCCCTGAAGCATTTGCCTGGTCGAATACGGTGACGCCGGGAATGACCAAGGAGCGCCGCGCGTTCTACGGCGAGGCGTCGGAGTTCGGTATCCGCTCCGGTATCTCCGTTCCGATCAACACGGGCTTCGGTCGCATGGCGATGCTGACTTTGGCATCGGATGAACCGAATGCAGGGGAGGGGCTCGACTTCAGCCCGGTCATGGCCGCCGCTTCATTTGGCCAGGTGCATTCGCGAATGGAAGTCATGCGCGTGCGCCCGACGCGTGTCACCCGCATTCGGATGAAAGCGAACGAGTTGACCTGCCTTCGCTGGTGCTCGGAGGGTAAGACGGCGAGGGACATCGCCGACATTGAGAACACGACCTATGGCAACGTCCGCTTCTTCATTCGCAATGCGAAAAACGCGCTCGGCGTAACGTCGTTGGCCCAAGCGACGGCTTTAGCCAAGGAACTCGGCCTGATCTAACCTTCAGTGAGGCTTTTTCGTCAGCGTCTCGGGTATGTATCCAAGAATGTCAAGAAGCGTCGAAACGACCGTCTGTTGCGCATGGACGGCGATCATCGCCGAGATAAAGGCACGGTTGGTGTCGACGCCCGCGCCCGACGGTTGCGATTCCAGGATCGTCTCGAGTCGTATCGCCTCGTCGCGCAGACGGCGGTGCTTTTCCAGTTCCTCAATGACGAACTGCTCGATCTCCTGTGGCTCCAAGCCATTCATGAGGCCGATCAGCGGCCGCAGCACTAACTTGTTTCCCGACACGGTATCATCGTCAGACACATCCACCACATTCACCCACAAAATGGCGTCCGCGGTGCGTCCCCGCCAACTATCCCTTGACCCCAGACCGGGGGTTAGAAAACCGAACACAGTCGGCCCCTGAGACCTTTAGCGACGAGCGCCTGGACATGCGTCACAGGCCCCCGGCCAAATAGCCAGAGGATCCGATATCGTTTCGGCCGATATCCGCCGCTGTGTTCGAGGTTTCTAAGCCTCGAGGCGGTACGGTGCCGCCTTGGAGTTTGTATAGAAAATCTGCTCGCCCAGCGCCAGTCCCGTTTCGGGACTGTCTGGTAACATGGTTTCCAACCGATCGGCCGGGACCTCGCTCGTCGATGGGTTGCCGCATCTGTATTTTCGTCGAAAAATGAACTATATGTGGCTGATCCATTTGAGAGAGACGATGCTGCACCTCACACACGACACCGAACAGCTTGCCCGCAAGGTTGCGGCTCGCGCTGGCCGCAGGCCTGAAGACCTCATTCGCGCTGCGCTCGAGCGCGAAGCGAGAGAACTCGGCGTGTACACTGACCAACCAGCACGGCGCCGGATGACCGTTGAACAGATGATGGCTGTGGGAAAAAAGGTATCTTCGCTGCCACTGCTTGATCCGCGCTCTCCGAAAGAAATTCTGGATGATCTGAACGAGCAATGATCGTCGTCGATTCTTCTGCAGTGATCGCCATTCTCGAAAACGAGGATGATGCAATCGTTTTTGCCCGAGCGATCCAACAGGCCGACAATCTTACGATGTCAGCGGTCAATGCGCACGAATGCGCCGTGGTTCTCCGCGGCCGGCGCGGTCCCGAAGGGGAGCAGATCGCATGGACGTTCTTGGCTGACAACGACGTTAGTATCTCGTCATTCGATGAGATCCAGGCCCGTGGAGCATCCGAGGCGTTCGGAAGATACGGAAAGGGTATTGATCCGAGGGCCAGGCTGAATCTAGCTGACTGCGCCGCCTATACGCTTGCAAAAAGCCTGTCAGCGCCTCTGCTGTTCAAAGGGGAAGACTTCATCCATACGGATGTAACCGTCGCCGTTCGATAAAAAGCAAACTGCTGAATCAAGTGGTTCGAGCGGGATTTGCTTGGCGTATAGATACTCTGAATTTCGGTTGGGATGCGGACTGACATGTTTCGGGCGTCTATGCCACGGAGGCTGTCTTTTACCGGGCCAACGAGCTTCGGCGGTGAAACCAATGCCGCGTGTCAACTTTAGGACAGCCAATCGCATGGCAATTAGTGTCTATCCCCATTGCCGAATCCAGCCTTCTGCTGAAGGCGTTCGTAAATAGTGATAAACGTCAGGAGTGCCCCGAGCCAAGCTACCGGGTAGCCCAGTGCTCGGCTGAGTCCTCGCCAAACAAAACTTCGATTATAGTCCTCAACATCAATGTTTCGGGCGTTCCGCTCGACATTGCGCGATTGTCGTGCCTGCAGTTCCGCGATTGTTCCGGCCGGCATACCGCCGGAATTGCTCATGAAATCATCGAAATTGTCGTACTGCTGAACGGTAAAATTCGGTTCATAGTCTTCATACTGCTTTGGAGAAAACAAGACGATCTCGAAAATCAGTACATAGAGAATCCAGACAACAGAGCCGGCGATCGAAAGCATCCAAAACTGCCTCTCCACCTTGCTCCAAGACTGCGAACCATACAGCATCTTCTCCATGCCATTATCCTCAGAAAGCCTTTCGCTCTAGGGTGCAATACCATCAGGATTACGATGCCGCTTCAAGGGGGGGGCGGCACGCACAAATCAATACCTGCTTTTAAAGAGGTAGACTGGAGCAGGATCGGGCGACGCAAATCTGAAGTCAGCTTTTCCCGCATTGACACCCGAAGCCTGCCTGTCCAGTTCCAACCCAACCCGACGTGAGGTTTCGAGTGGTGACATGCGCACATCGAACGGCGACAATGAAGGTCGCACGCTGCCCGGCCACTTCGAGGCGGGTAACCGACCGTCTGCTTTCGGGCGGCTTTTTGCGAAAGCGGACTATTGATCTGGCATGATGGGTCAGGAGTGGGCGGCTAACTGTAGGCTGCGAGCTATCGAAATCCGGTCAGGTCAATCATTCGCCTCCTTTTCGGCGTTTTCGGGCGTCTCCAATTTCATCAGCCCGCTGTCGATCAGGATCTTCTTCGCGATCACTAACAGCTTCAACTCGTCCTCATGAAACTCCTCGCCTGTGAGGCCACGGTGAACCTCGTCGGCCAGTTGGGCGATCATGGTGATGTAGCTTACGTGCAGCGCGTAGAGATTCTGCGAAAGGTCCTTGTGGTAGATGGGCAGTAGAGATGGTCCTCGTTTTTCGCCCATCTCCATAATCACGATGTCCTTTAGGAGCTGCGCCTGTGATACGTGGGCCGCGCCGCTCAGGTCGCCGTAGACCTGCCCCATGTTCTTGAGGACGCCGATCGTCGCGAATGGTGTTTTAGCGTCCTTGCGGCGCCCAGCAGAATACTCCTCCACGGCGGCAACGATTTCATGCTCCTGACGCAGCAACGTCGCTGCCTGCGGATAGAGACCCTCGACGATGGCGGTCTCAACGAATTGGATGCCCTGCACGAAATGGGCGATCAATGTCATTTGGCCGTGGATGTCTACCCTGTCCTCAGGGATGGACTTACCAGCAATGCGGGACAGGAAGTTCACCAACGCACTGATCGCCGAAGCGTGCGCCTGACTTATATCGGGGAAGAGCTTCTCGGCCTTGAACTTCTTGCGGTTTTTCTCGCACTGCTCCATGACCATGCCGCCATAGATGGTCACGGGACCCAGCGTCTTCTCGCCAATGTTTCCCATCTTCGCCATCCAGTCGCTGCCGAATTTCCAGTCGCTCATAGCTGCTCCTTTTCGATAGAGCCTAGCCCACTGCGCCGACGTTCGGCACGCATGCCATTCGCAACCGACTCACGTGTCCGGCCTCGGCCCAAACCACAGATACTCATTCATCGACTTCCTCAAGTTACGCTCTATAACAAGGCGGCCTCTCGACGCTATCGATACCGACAGCTATATCTGGGGAATGGTTCCGCATCCGTCACTCAGCGCACCGAAGATAAGGCCCGATCTCATTCGGCCCGTCGAGACGATGGGCCCTTACGATTTATGCTGGTGCCGCTCGGGAAAGAAATACAAGTGGTGCCATTTTCGGCGCGAACAGCAGAAGCCGATCAACATCTTTGAAATCGAAGCAGGAATGATCGCCGAGTTCCGCGACGGCTACTGCTCTCATCCAGATCCCGTGGCTGATCCTTGCAGCGCGACGATGACCAAGGCCCATACCGTGCAGAAGAAAGGCGGCCTCGCCGCGATCGCCGAAGTAGGCCACGTCCTCACCGTGAAGCCTACGATGAAGGAGATGATCGAAACCGAAGGCAACCCACAGCCGCGCAAAATCGGCGTCAACAACGCATCGGTCTTTCCCGGCTTCTGCAGCCGGCACGACACGACGCTCTTTAAGCCGATCGAGGGCAAGTCGCTGGCCCTAACTAAGGACACCGCCTTCCTCTTTTCTTACCGCGCCATAGCCTATGAGCGCTTTGCGAAGGAAGCGCAGCTCCGAAGCACTGACATCCAGCGCGAGGCTGACCGCGGCCATCCATTCTGGAAACAGGCCGCGATTCAAATGCACCTGGCGACTGTCATCGCCGGGATCAGGATTGGCATGCGTGATATGGACCTTTGGAAAGATCAGTTCGACGCACGCCTGCTGTCCGGCGCGCGCGATGACTTCCACTTCGTTGCCGTTCGTTTCGACCAGGTTCTACCTGTCGTCGCGTGTGGCGCCCTTCATCCGGAATTTGACTTCCAGGGCAAACCACTCCAACAGCTCGGCCGGGACGGCGTAGACTTCGACCATATCACGCTGACGGTGACCACGTTCGAGGCGCAGACGATCCTAGTGTTCGGCTGGATCGGTTCCGAGGACGGTCCGGCCAAGGCACTTGCCGAGTCGTTTGTTGCGCTCGACGATACTCGGAAGGCCGATGCATTGGTTCGGCTCTTGTTCATCCACACGGACAATCTTTTTCTTCGGCCGAGTTGGTGGGAGGCGCTGCCTGAGACCGATAGGCGGACGTTAAACGAAATGACGCGGAGCGGCACGACCATGCGGATGCGTACCGGCGACGAGATGGCCAATGACGCGACTTCGTTGCTCTCCGCATTGGTTATTGAGGTCGTCAGCGGCTGACCCGCTTTTACAGAAAGCCATAGCCGTTGGCAGCGGCAGCTTTTGGAGCCGCGGCGACGGCTGGTAAATGTCCCCACAGGTGTCGAAATCAGCCGCCGTTGATCCGCGACAGATCTACCCGAATTCCAGCGTTCCCGGTATCCGCCTCGTCCGCTGGCGCGCTCGGCGTTGCGCCCTCAAGCGAGTCATCCTCATCGCCGTCCTGTTGAGGTCCACTTGTCTGATGTTCCTCGTCCTGCTTACTCTCGGCCGGCATATTCCAGCTCGTCCCTGGCTCCTCCGCCTGAAACACGCTCACTCCCTCGAATTCCCCGGTCTTCCAAGAGAAGACGGCATCCTCGAATATCTGGGGGAGCACGTCCTTGCTGGTCGGGTTTCCATACCATTTCGCAACAATCCGCAGGATCTTGGCGAACATCTTCGTGCCCATGCGCAGGTTTTCGCAGGCGTCAACGACATCTGGCTTCAGCTCGGCGGCATCCTTCACGCCGACACCTGCAGGGAACTGCGTCAGCCCCACACGAACGACAGCCCGGCCGACATGCTCGCGGACGATCGCCATGGCTTCGTCCGGCGTCGTCGGCTTCGGCACGAGAATGAGCCTCCCGCCCGACTTCACGGTGATGGCGAGCGGATCGGGCGCTCCGGCGGTCTCGACGAATTGCCGGACGATCGCAGGTGTCAGGGAAGGATCGGCGCATTTTTCGATCAGGGCAGCATCCAGCATGGAGGGCTCCAGGGTCAGATATTGAAGGAGAGCACGAGAGGCGTGGCGAAGAGAGCCGCCCAGGCCGTAGCGCTGGCGCGCTGGATCCCGACGATGGAACTGCCCTCGGTCCACCAGCCGTTGCCGACGGCGACGGCGACATCGGGCGCGTGGGCCATCGACTGCAGAATGGGCCAGACGATGAGCTGCTCGTAGCAGATGAGCGGCGCGACCCTCGTCGGTCCGACCACGACGACGGGATTGGCGAAGAGATGGGCGCGCGCGCCACCATTCATGCCGAACCAGGGCCGCCATGGCTGCCACATCGAACCGGGGACAGGCATACGCTCGCGATAGAGGACACGGCCGCCGTCGCCGTCGATTGCAACGAGAACGTTATCGTAGCCGCCGGCGTCGACCACGGCCGCGCCGGCGACGATCGTGGCGTCACCGGCTCTCACGGCGCGTTCCCAAAGTCGGGCGACCGTCGGCGTCCAGAAACCGAGCGCGCTCTCCGGCAACACGATCACCCGCGCGCCGGCCTTGGCCACTGCCCGCGTCGTGGCAATCAGGTCACGCTGACGGGAAAGTCCGGTATCCCGCCCCAATGATGCACCCATGGCGAGATCGACGCCGCGCCACGATTCAGGTACTTTCGGATCGGTCCAGAAAACGGCGGACCAAAGCCAAGAGGCTGACAAGACGACAGCGACAGCCGGCCCCCTTCGGGAAGCGAGGCCCAGGAGACCGGCTGAAGCTGCGACGAGCCCAAGCCATCCCCATCCCGGAAAGAGGACACCCGCGGCGGTGATCGGATGCGCCCAGCCGGTGATGCCGAAAGGCGGGATCGCCATCAGGATCGCAGCGAGGACATAGCGGATCGGGCGCCAGGTTCCGGACCGCGACCATAGCGCGGCATGGACGGCCGCGAAGCCGGCCGCCGGCACGAACCAGAGCGCGACGCCCGGCCAGATATCCGACGCATAGAATGTGGCGACCCCAAGCGGCAGACCTCTGGACGCCGCCAGGAAATATCCAAGGGAGACCAGCACCGCCGTCGTGCGGTTTGGCGCCATCGACCAGAGCATTGGAAAGGCAAGCGCCACCGGCAACAGGAGCACATGCCCGCTCCATGCGATCCAGCCGGTGGCCACACCAGCGAGAATGAGGATTCCGGCGCGAGCAGCATCAGGGCGCATAGGTCAGCACCTCCTCAGCGAGGCCGAGAATGCCGGCGGCGGGGATCGAACCGAAGTAGCGCGAATCCCATGAAGCCTTGAACGGGGAATAAAGAAACACCTGGCCCGCCGGTACGATTCCCCCGGCATCGCCATGGAGCGGACGCCCTCTCCCGTCCGCCGGCACGATGGTTGTTTGCGGAATGTGCAACCCGTCGATCCGAACATCGGCTCCGATCTCGATGCGCTGCCCTTCGCTGGCGATGACCATCTTGATCAGCGGCGCGTCGCCCGTCGGACAGACACCGCTGCGCAGATAGCCGCGCACCCGCGCCTCGGAAAACGCCACGGTCTCCGGCGGGCAGATGAAGATAAGATCACCGACCGCTGGAGGACGCTTGAGCGGACGAATGCGCCAGATCCCAAGCGGCTCGCTCGCCGTCATGTTGAGCCGATAGCCGGCCGCCGCACCGGCGACGAGCACGGTAATGGCAACGACCAGGCCGGTGGCGATGACGATCACCACCATCCATTGCTGGCGCGCTCGGTACGCGGTGCGAGATCGGGCATCGGTCATTTGAGCGACAGGCCTTTCGCCTGGGTCTGGCGCAACGCCTCTGCCTGCTTGATGCCGACGACCACGCGTTCATGCGCAGCGAGCTGCTGCACCGCCCGCATTGAATTCCACGCCGTTTGCACCTCCGCCTTCTGCGGATCGGTCATGCCGCGCGTGACCGTTTTGAACGCCTCGCCGCCGGCCTCCTTCGCCGACACGCCGAGAAAGGTTCGCTCGCCGAACCGCTCTGTCACCGCCTTGGCGAAACCTTCCAATTCCGCCTTCACCATCTTGTCGGCAAGCGCATATTCGAGACCGGCCGGAAGATCGTTCCGGTCGATGGCGTCGCGTATCCGCTCGAGCGTCTGCTTCGCATTGGGCGACAGCGCCGGGATATCGACCGAGACCTTGATGCGCGCAGCGCGCTCCTCGGTCTCATGCTTGCGCTCGGCCTCGGCCCGACCGCGCAGATATCGTTCCAGATTGCGGGCGAGCGCAGGCGCGTTGACGAGGGCGGTATCGCGCTCCTGCTTGTCGGCGCGGCTGGCGAACATGCCCGTCTTGCCCTTGAGCGTGCCGAAGGTCTCCGGCTCGGCCGAGATCTTCGCTATCGTCGCGGTGGCGCGCGCCTGATCCTTTATCATCGCATCAACATTGATCGCCGCGAATGCCGCCTCCGGCTGCGCATAGACCATTTGGAAACGCGTGGAGACATCTTTCCACTGCTGCTTCAGCGCCGGATCGTTGGAGAGTTTGTCCTCGACGCTCTGCTCGAGCGATTTGGCGAATGTGGTAATGCCGGCAACCATGGGTCTTGCCTCCTTGACGATGGTCGGAACGGATTGTTTGTCGCTGCCGCGGGCAAGGCCGAGTGCCGCGCCGACAGCTTTCAGCCTTGCGGCGAGATCGACGAGCTTCTGCTTTTGCCGAACGGTCCAGGCGAGCCGGTCGCGGGAAATGGTCCGAGCGACATTCATGAGGTGCATGCCGCGCGCTTCGGCGAAACGGAGGGCGGCGCGATAGGAGGATGCACCCTCATAGTCGAGTGTCGTTTCCTTGGACGCATCGCGGGAAAGGCGTTCCTTCAGCCGCTCCATCGCCAGTTCCTTGACCGGCACGATCTTCCACGTGTTGCGCTTGGCCATCGTGCCATCGGGCAGTCTCACCGACTCCGAGCCCTCGTGGCGAAGACCGATCCGGTCGCCGACATGTGCATCCGCTTCATCAATCGCGCGGGCGAGATCGACGCCCCAGATCGTGCGCTCCTGTCCGTCACCATAGGTGAGCGTGACGAAGTAGCTGTCGCGGTTTCCGGGCTTGTGTTCGTAGGGCGCCTCACCGTGATCGACGAGAACACCACCACGCCGGTTGGTGAACTCTTCCATGCCGACGTAGAGTTCGGCCGCCTCGCGGTGGCGCGTCATCGCGACATAGGTCAGATGACGATCAAGCGTGTTGGAGGCGAGAACTTTGACGCGATCGACAGTGGCGCCCTGGGACTTGTGGATCGTGGTGGCATAGCCGTGATCGACGTTACTGTAGAAGCGCTGTTCGACGGTGACCTGCCTGCGGCTGTCTCCCTCGCCAATCTCTGCGACGATACGGCCTGGCGCAGCTTCAACGACCTTGGCCAGCATCCCGTTCTTGACGCCAAGGCTGCCCTCGTTCTTCAGGAAGACGATCTGGTCGCCGGCGGCGAAACGACGAGCACCGTCCTCGGTCCGGAACACAGAGCCCTCGCCGACAATACCGCGCTCGACAAGCTTGGCGCGGGCCAGCTCGTTCAGTTCGCGGACATCGCGGCGGCGGTGGGCGAGGATGAGCGTGGTCTTCGTCGGATCGAAATCGTAGTTCCAGTTGTCGATCAGTCCCTCGATCGCGTCCTGCCGCGTCCAGCCGGTTTGCACCAGGTCAGCCGCGTCATAGGCGCTCAGCGCGGCCGCCACGTTGCCGCGCGCAAGATCCAGCGACGCATCGCGCATCCATTGCTCACGCTGGCGGTAGATGGTCTCCAGTTCGGCGTATCCGATGCGATCGGCAATAGCGCGAAACGCGGCACCCGCCTCGATCGGCTGGAGCTGATCCGGATCGCCGACAAGCACGAGTTTCGCGCCCGCCTTCGTGACGGCCTCGACGAAGAGTGCAAGCTGGCGAGAAGACACCATGCCTGCCTCGTCCAAGACGAAGACCGTCTTGTCGTCAAGCTGGCTCCGCCCGTCGTTCCAGCGAAGCTCCCACGACGAAAGCGTGCGCGAGACGATCCCGGCTTCGGTCTCCAAGCCCTCGGCCGCCTTGCCCGCCAACGCACCGCCGACGACACGATAGCCGGCCGCCTCCCAGGCTTCGCGCGCCGCCTTCATCATCGTGGTCTTGCCGGCGCCGGCGCGACCGACGACCGCAGCGATCCGATGGCTGCCGGCGACATGGGCGATCGCCGTCTTCTGCTCCTTCGACAGGCGGGAATACCGCGCGAACGTCTCCTGCAGGATTGCGTTTTCGACGCGGTGTGAGGAACGGCCGGCAAGGAAGACCGCCCTGCTGGCCATCTCCGCCTCGGTGCGGATCAGGTCGCGGGTAGTCAGTTTCGCCGGCACCCGCGCGCCACTGGCGAAGTCCACATGCTCACGCTCCAGCCGAACAACGTCAGGGCTTTGCAAAACACGCGCCATCAACGACTGGAAGAGACCAGCGTCATCGACATAGCGATGCAAGATCTTCGCGACGTCGCGCTCGTCGAAGACGCTCTTCTCCCGCGCGATCATATCGATGACGACGGCGGGGCGGTCCTCGATGCGGCGCGCGTTCTCGGCTCGCCGTTCCTCCTGCAGCTCGATGCGTTCCAGCGTGATCGGCTCGGACGCCTCGGCCGACTTCTGCTTGATGGCGTTCGCGCCGACGCCGAGATGGATGGTCGGCTCAAGGGCGATGCCCTGCTTCTCATAGGAGCGGCCATCGACGCGGATGTCGAGACCGGCGAGTGCCAGATGCCGGTTCTGACAGACGAACCAGCCGTCGCGGAAGGCGTTGAAATCCCCGACGCCTCCCGCCCATAGCTCATAGACGATCTTGCCGGAATCGTTGCGCAGCGACTTGCCGTCTGCACCGAGCACCGCGACCTTCTTCGCGCCGAAACCGTCGTCGGTCAGCGGACGCAAGGTAGTCATGAGATGCACATGCGGGTTGCCCGGCGCATCGTGATAGACCCAGTCTGCGACCATTCCCTTGGCGGTGATATGGCTCGCCACGAACTCGCGAACGAGAGCAATGTTCTGATCCGCCGACAGCTCGATCGGCAGGGCCATGGTGACATCCTTGGCGAGCTGCGCATCCGAGCGCTTCTCGAAACCCTCGACAGCGTTCCAGAAAGCCTCCGACGCGGCCGCGACCGAGCGATCGGCGATCATCGACCGCAGCCAGTCCGGAGCGTCCTCCGGAATAACGAATTCCTCATGAAGGAGGCCCTGCTTACGGGTGTAGTCGATGGTCCGCGCCTCGCGCTCGAACTCCATTTTCACGCAGTGCCGGTAGGCCGCCGACAGCACGGCGCTGCGGCCGGAGCCGCGGGCGACGACGCTGACGGAGAAATGAGGGACGGCCACGGCGGAATGCTCTCCCGATTGCAAACGAAATCAACGGGTTCGTCGGGAACGGCAGGCCCGCAAGGGCAGAAAAGCAAGGCGTCGCGTCAGCGACGTATAATTGCGCCCTTGGAAGCCGCTCCTTCGGAACGGCCGGGATGATGCTCAAAGGCGTTGGCTACGCCAACTCGCATTTCTGCGAGTAGATCGGCACGCCGATCTCGGAAATGGTCATGCCGTCAAAGACCTTGAACGGCATGAAAGGACCAGTCGGAGATGAAAAAGCCTTCCTCCAAAATCCGCGAAGAGATCGCCAAGCTCCAGGAGCAGTTGAAGCACGCCGAGACACGCGAGGCCGAACGTATCGGCCGCATTGCGCTCAAGGCCGGTCTTGGCGAGATCGAGATCGACGAGATGGAGCTTCAGGCGGCATTCGAAGAACTGACGAAGCGGTTTCGCGGAGGTAAGGCTGCTGCAAGCGGAGGGAAGAAAGTCGGTGAGGGAGGCAGCGGTGCGGCAACGACCGCGCCGGACACACCTGGCGCGGCTGCGGGCTGCGCTGGCGAGGCTTGAGCGGATGAACCGGACGACGACATCCGACGCGCGCAAGAAGGATACGCGCGAGAAGATCGAGCTGGGCGGCCTGATCGTCAAGGCCGGCTTGCGGTATGAAAAGCGGGCTCTGCTGCTCGGCGCACTGATCGAGCTGCGCCAGCGGCTCGAGCGTGACGCCGGCGAGCGGCCGCGGCTCACCGCCCTTGGCGCGGAGGGCTTCGGCAATGAAGGCGAATAGGGTGGCGCTCGTCGTCGCGCCGATCGCGCTGATGATCCTCGTCACCATCTCCATGGTTGGGATCGAGCAATGGTTATCCGCCTTCGGGAAAACAGATGCCGCGCGCCTCACGCTGGGGCGCGCCGGCATCACCTTCCCCTACGTCGCGGCTGCGGCCATAGGCATCCTCTTTCTGTTTGCCGCCGCAGGATCGGCCGACATCAAGTTTGCCGGCGGCGGCGTCACCGCCGGGAACGTGGTGACGATCATGATCGCGTTTGTGCGCGAGGCGATCCGCCTTGCGGCGATCTCGGCCGACGTAACGCAAGGCAAATCGGTGCTTTCCTATCTCGATCCCGCCACCATGCTCGGCGCGGGCGCGGCGACGATCGCGGCGGGGTTCGGATTGCGCGTCATGCTGAAGGGCAATGCCGCGTTTGCCCGAGCCATGCCGCGCCGCATTCGCGGGAAACGCGCCCTTCATGGCGAAGCCGAATGGATGAAGATGCCGGACGCACAAAAGCTCTTTCCCGATGTCGGTGGCATCGTCATCGGCGAACGCTATCGTGTCGATACGGACACCGTCGCCGCGCAAGCGTTCCGCGCGGATCGGCAGGAAACCTGGGGCTCGGGCGGCAAGTCACCGCTGCTCTGCTTCGACGGTTCTTTCGGCTCCAGCCACGGCATCGTCTTCGCCGGTTCGGGCGGCTACAAGACGACGTCCGTCACGATCCCGACCGCGCTCAAGTGGGGGAGCACGCTCATCGTGCTCGACCCGTCGAACGAGGTCGCGCCGATGGTCCTCGACCATCGCGCCAGGTCCGGGCGCGATGTCCACATTCTCGATCCGAAACGCCCGGAGATCGGCGTCAATGTCCTCGACTGGATCGGCCGGCACGGCGGGACGAAGGAGGAGGACATAGCCTCTGTCGCGTCATGGATCATGAGCGATAGCGGCCGGGCAAGCGGCGTGCGCGACGACTTCTTCCGGGCGTCGGGCCTGCAACTGCTGACCGCGCTGATTGCCGACGTCTGCCTGTCCGGTCATACCGAAGAGAAGGACCAGACCTTGCGCCAGGTTCGCAAGAACCTCGCCGAGCCGGAGCCACGGCTTCGCGAACGCCTCCAGACGATCCACGAAAACTCGAAATCCGACTTCGTGAAGGAGAACGTCGCCGCGTTCGTCAACATGACGCCGGAGACCTTTTCGGGCGTCTATGCGAATGCGGTGAAGGAAACGCACTGGCTTTCCTATCCGAACTATGCGGCGTTGGTGTCCGGCTCCAGCTTCACGACGGACGATCTGGCCGCCGGCACGGTCGACGTCTTCATCAACATCGACCTGAAGACGCTGGAGACGCATTCCGGTCTGGCACGGGTGATTATCGGCTCCTTCCTCAACGCGATCTACAATCGCGATGGGAATGTCGGCGGGAGGGCGCTGTTCCTCCTCGATGAGGTAGCACGTCTCGGCTATATGCGGATCCTCGAAACCGCGCGGGACGCAGGTCGCAAGTATGGCGTCACGCTCACGATGATCTACCAGTCGATCGGCCAGATGCGCGAGACCTATGGCGGCCGCGACGCGGCGAGCAAATGGTTCGAGAGCGCGAGCTGGATTTCCTTTGCGGCGATCAACGACCCCGAGACGGCCGACTACATCTCGAAGCGATGCGGCACGACGACGGTGGAAATCGACCAGATGAGCCGCAGCTCGGCGGCGAAGGGAACGTCGCGCACGCGCTCGAAGCAGCTGGCCGCCCGCGCCTTGATCCAGCCGCATGAAGTGCTGCGGATGCGCGGCGACGAGCAGATCGTCTTCACCGCCGGCAATCCGCCGCTGCGATGCGGCAGGGCGATCTGGTTCCGACGCGCCGACATGAAGACCTGCGTCGGCCAGAACCGATTCCATGGAGCTGCGAAACCATGAGAAACATTGGAACGCCGCTTGCAGTCGCCGCCGCGCTCGCCGCGGGCGTTGGCTGGGTCATGACCGGCGAAGGGCTCGGTCGATCGGATCGTCCGGCATCGTCCGTTCAGTCGTCTTCCGTCGTCGCCAGCGAACAGGATGACCTTTATGCGCAGTTCACGCTTTGCGGACATTCCGCCCGCGTGAACTGCGTGGTGGATGGCGATACGTTCTGGTTCCGCGGCGAGAAGATCCGTATTGCCGATATCGACGCGCCGGAAACTTCCGAACCGCGTTGCAACGCCGAGCGACAGGTCGGCCAAGTTGCCCGCGATCGACTGCTCGACATGCTCAATGACGGTGCATTCTCATTCTCCACGGTCGGCCGTGACAAAGATCGGTACGGTCGCATGCTGCGAACCGTGTGGCGATCGAACATCTCCTTCGGCGAGCAACTCGTCGTGGACGGACTTGCCGCGCGCTGGAACGCGCCGCGGCGCAATTGGTGCGCGCACGATTGATTGCGCGGATGCGTCGCAAGGACGCCTGCATCGGCGCCAACGCGAAGACGTCCAGCTCGGCGGCCCCGAGCTGGACGTCTTGCTCGATCGGCTCAGTGGGCCGAACGCCGATCATGGGGATTGTATTCGTGGATGATATAGAGATCGTCACCATCGTCGATCTCGTCGCTCGGAACGACGCCGTACTCGCCGCCGGCGCGGAAGAGGGTGACGGGAACCATCAAGGTCCGGGAGAGGTCGAAGGCGTGGTTCTGGGCGAGGGAAAGATCGTGCGACATTTTTGAGGCTCCATCCGGAGCGGGCCAATTCCCGCTGATGGCTCCTCGAAGGTCCGACCACGGTCGCGATCACCGTGAAGGCTTGCCGGAGCGGCCGCACGCTGGCGTAGCGGACCCTTTATGGGTTGATCGTAGAAGATCCGGGGATGGATCAGGACGCCATCACCAGAAAGCGGGATTGGGTCGCCTCTGGATCGAGCAAGGTTTCGCGCGATCGTTCTTCCTCATCGACGAGCCCCTCGCTCCTCGACCCCAGAGTTCCCGTCACCCTCTTCCGCGGCGGCATCGAGTGCGCCAAACCCATCGGCTCGATGCTGACCCGCCGCCTGACGTCAGCGGCCTACGCCCCGAATACTCGGCCTGATACAAGGACGACGATCGCATGTCAGCCCCACCTCTCCCCGTCCTTGAGCTCAGCGCGTGATGCGCATGGGAGAGGGATAGGGGTTAGCGCGCGCGGATGCCAGGAATGTTATCAGATCGGCGACCTCATCGGGTTTTGCCGGTCAATGCAAGCCTACGCGATGGCCGATCGCCTGCGGAATCCCGTCGCGTCGCCCCTCAAGCAGCGCCGCGAGTACAACCGACCAAATGAAGTCCATTCAATGGAGCCCGATATCAAACAAGCCGTCGTCCGACGACCACGTGAGATCCGGCATCAACGTTCCTGTGGCACCCCACCGCGCATCTCGCACTTGAGAAATGCCCAATCGATCAATGTCTCGATGGATGGACCGAGTGCTAGGCCGAGCTCGGTCAGCGCATATTCCACTTTGGGAGGCACCTGCGGATAGACCGTCCGGGTAACGATCCCGTCTTTCTCCAGCTCCTTGAGCTGCTGGATCAGCATTTTCTGGTTCACGCCCACGACGCGCTTTTCGAGTTCCGAGAAGCGAACCGGTGCCTTGGCTGCGAAGAGCTGGACGATGATGACGATCTTCCACTTTCCTTCCAGCACCCGCAGGGTTTCGCTCGTCGCGGCAGCCCATAGAAGCTGCTTTTCGTGATCGTCAGACTGCCAGTCTCGTTTCATAACTTACCTTTTGGTGAGTACCACACCAAAAGGTGTGTTCTTGTTATCCCGATAGGCTACCGCTATTTTCGGGTCCAGTAAATAGCCAGTGAAATCCGTGCTCGGCCAACACATCCGTTGGTCTCGGGTTTGGAATAGCTGTGCCGATCGAAAGGACGATTGAGACGATGAAGGCCATACGATGGACGGCTGGTGACAAGCCAGGCCTGTTGCTACACGACGAAGCCATGCCAGACCCCGGCCCGCACGAGGTTGTCGTAAAGGTTCATGCGGCGTCCTTGAACTTCCGCGACCAGGCAATCCTCGACGGTGCGTATGGCGGTCCGACGAAGCCGAATGGCGTGCCTTTGTCAGACGGGGCCGGTGAGGTGATCGCGGTCGGCCGCGAGGTCAAGCGCACAAAGGTCGGCGATCGCGTGTCGGCATCCTGCTGCCAGCACTGGATCGGTGGACCTGCGCGTCCGGAGTATCAGGCCGACAGCCTGGGCATGACGACGGACGGATGGCTGGCGGAGACCATTCTGCTGCACGAGAACGCCATCGTGCACCTGCCGGACTACATGTCCTATGCGGAGGCGGCGTCGCTTCCGTGCGCCGCCGTCACAGCCTGGACGGGGCTTAACCTGTCGTCGCCCCTTCAGGCGGGCGAGACGGTGCTGGTTCAGGGCACCGGCGGCGTGGCGCTGTTCGCGCTGCAGGTCGCGAAGATGTTCGGCGCGAAGGTTCTCGCGATTACCTCGTCGGACGAGAAGGCGGAACGGCTTAAGACGCTGGGTGCCGCCGCCGTCGTCAACTACCGGTCCCATCCGGAATGGGACAAGGAGATCCTGGCCCTGACGGACGGGCGAGGCGTCGACAAGACCATCGACATCGCAGGCGAGAAGACGATCGTGCAGTCGGCGGCCGCGACCCGAAACGGGGGCGACATCTCGCTCGTCGGGTTCACCAGCGGCTTCGGTGGCGGTTTGCCGCCGATCGACATCCTCGCCAAGTCGCTTCACGTCGCCGGCACATCGATCGGGTCGCGGGCGAGCTTCGAGGCACTCTTGCGAGCCATGGCCTTGCACGAGGTGCACCCCGTCCTGGATCAGGTCTTTGCGTTCGCGGACTACCAGTCCGCCTATCAGCGCCTGAAAAGCGGCAACCACATCGGCAAGGTTGTGATCGATGTCACGCGTTGAAGCGATCGTATGCCTCGGCGGGGCGGCTGCACTCGCCGGCCGCGCTTCCGAGAGGAACCCTACACGATGATCCGACTGTCCATCCTCGAACTCGGACGCGTCCGGCAAGGGTCCGATCGTCGCACGGCGCTTGATAACGCGCGCACGCTTGCCCAGCATGCCGAGCGCTTGGGTTTCCAGCGTTTCTGGGTAGCCGAGCATCACAACTCACCGGCGGTCACCACGGCAGCGACGTCGGTTGTCGTGTCTCATATCGCGGCAGGTACGACGACGATCCGCGTTGGTGCCGGCGGCGTCATGCTGCCCAACCACGCGCCTTATGTCATCGCGGAACAATTCGGAACTCTGGAAACTCTCCATCCGGGCCGTATCGACCTGGGGCTCGGTCGCGCCCCCGGCACCGACCAGACGACCTTGCGTGCGCTGCGGCGGGACCCCGGCAACGCGGAAAACTTTCCCCAGGACGTACTTGAGCTGCAGGCGTTTCTCGCCCCCAAGGGCGAAGCGCAGCGGATAGAGGCGGTTCCGGGCTCCGGAACCAACGTGCCGTTGTGGATATTGGGTTCAAGCCTTTACGGGGCGCAACTCGCCGCCGTGCTCGGTCTTCCTTATGCCTTCGGGTCGCAGTTTTCCCCTCATTCACTTCATCAGGCGCTTGAACTCTACCGGGGTAATTTCCAGCCCTCGGAGCAACTGCAGAAGCCCTATGCGATGATCGGGGTCAATGTGATCGCGGCGGAAACGGATGACGAGGCCCGCATTCTCGCAACGTCCCAGCAAATGACATTCGCCGATATGTTCCGGGGCATGCCAAGCCTGCTCAAGCCACCCGTGGACGATATCGAAGCCTACTGGACGCCGCGGGAGAAGGCGCAAACCGAACAGATGCTGAGCTGCAGCGTGGTGGGCAGCGCCGAAACCGTCCGCGCGGGGCTCAAGCAGCTTGTCGCCGACACCGGCGCCGATGAGTTGATGATCGTCTCCGACATCTTTGACTTCGGCAAGCGCGTGCGCTCGCTCGACATAACAGCCCAGGCTGCAACCTAACGAAGGACCTTCATGATGTACGCGCAAATCACGCAATTCACCAAAATGCTCCACACCCTTTCCCGTCTTCTTGATAAGGCGGACAAGCACGCCGAGGCACATAATTTTGCGCCGGAAGTTCTTCTGAACGCGCGTCTTTTACCAGATATGCTGCCACTCACAAGCCAGGTTCAGATGGCATGTGATACGGCGAGGCTCGCCACCTCAGTCTTGGCCGGCAAACAGATTCCGATTTTCGACGACAGTGAGAAAACGATCCCGGAACTCAAGGCTCTGATCGAGAAGACGATCGCGTATGTCTCTTCAATGAAAGAAAGCGATTTTTCCGGTTGGGAAGAAAGAAGAGTTGCTCCTCCGGGCTGGGCCGGAGCTTTCCTCGGAAAGGATTATTTCTACCAGCATGGCGTTCCAAATTTTTATTTTCACATGGTTACGGCATACGCGATCCTTCGGCACAAAGGCGTTCGGATCGGAAAGATGGACTACATCGGTCAGCTACCTTTCCTGAGGCAATAGCTGCACCTTCACGGTCCCATGATCCTTCAAGATTCCGGAGGCGCTACCTCCGGAGCTCCGTCACCTCGTCCCTGAGTAAGAGTCGATCACGGCAGTGCGTTCTCGTCATCGCCGTCGTACTGCAGAGAAGTCCCTCGTCATCCGATTACAGGTCAACGCTTCTTCACGTGCTGGTAGCGCCATCGATAGGAGACCTCAGCGTTTGGTTCTTTTCGAACAATTCCACGGCAGAATCTCCTTGATCCGGCCGGATTCCTCTTGCGAGATATGGGCGTCACCCGGATGGGAGGAGACCGCTTGCGGGCTCCGGGAGCGCAGCGAATAGCACACGGTCGCCGAAGGCGGCTCGCCCTTGTCAATCATCGGCGTCAGGCGATTTCGATGTCGGTTCTGGAGAAGTCGTCGCCCTTGAACAGGAGAGGCAAGCGGTATTCCCTGGCGCAGGCATAGACGAAGCAGTCTCCCATGTTCAAACGCGCCGGATGGGCAACGAATTTGCCGAAGGTGCGCGCCGCTTCCACGGCCTTGCGATGCGTTGTGCCGCTGATGGTCAACTCTCTGACCCGCAGCGCCTCCAGCAGGGCATCGACATGGCGCTGGGCCTCGTCAATGATCGCGGGCGGAATGGGTGCCTGATTGCCGTGCTGCTCGTTGGCGATCCGCCGCGCGAGGCTTATGACCGCCTCGAACACCGTCATCGACGAGCAATAGATCGGCTTGGTCGCGCGTTCGAGCTTGGCGACAAGATAGCCGGCTTCGTCTTCCTTAGTGAGGATCGAGATGATTGCCGAGGCGTCGAGATACATCAGGCGTCCCACATGTCGTCGCTGAAAGCCTTCATGTCGAAGGGCTTCGGATTAGGGCCGAGCTGCGCCGCGACCTCGTCCTGAATCTTGCGAATGCGCTCTACCAGGGGTATGGTTTCCTTCGCACGCGCAAGCTCGTTTTCGAGAGCGCGGCGGACGGCCTCGGTCTTGTTGGGGGCATTGGTCAGCTTCTGGACCTTCTTCGCCAGCTCGTCGACATCGCTGTCTCGGATATAGAGGGAAGACATCGGACTTTCCTTCTTCGTATATTCCTCACTGAATATACGAATATTCTATATGGAATATACAGTCACTTCAAGCTGCGAGATGTGGGCGTCACCCGCATGGGCGGAGACCGTATACGGGCTTCGGGAGTGCAGAGACTAGCACGCGGTCGCCGAAGGCGGCTCGCCCGGATCATCCCATAGGCATCCATCAAAGGAATGAATCATAGGAGACCGACCGATTCAGAACTGTCGTTGGACACCGATACCGTGGTCGGCGACGATTCCGCCATGATCACCCAGCCCTACCAGCTTTATGTCGAGCGCACCGAGCCATCGAAGAACATGGCGCGATATTACTCCATGACCATCGAGCCGACGCTGTTCGGAACGGCCTGCCTGACACGGCGATGGGGACGTATCGGCAAAATGGGCCAGGAAAAGGTGCATCATTTCCAGCGGGAAGAAGATGCCGTCCATCTTTTCCTCGACGTCCTGCGCCAGAAGCGGGCACGCGGCTACCGACCGGCGGGGACAAACCGAGCGATCCGTACTGCATGAAGACGGCAAAGAGGCACGCGCAGGCGGGCCTCGCCGGACGCCTCATCGGCGTCGGTTCCAGTCGGTCTCGAAGGCGACTTCGATCTCGACGAAGAACGGGATCTTGATCGCGATCTTCAGGCCGAGCTTGCCCTTGCGGAAGAAATGGGCGGCGACCTTGCCCAGGGCTCGGAGGCGGCGACCGGTGGCGGTGAGGAATTTGGCGAGTTGGCGCATGATCTCTACTCCTTTCGATAAGCTGTCATTGCGGGGAAAGGCGGCAGCCCGGAGAGGCGCGCTGCACCGGGACGGCCGCAGCGGACGCGGAGGACCAGGCGGCGCCTGAATTTTGTCGCGCGAGGAGCCGCAGGCGGGGAAAATTCTGGAGGCGGCGGGTTGCGGCGCGCCGGGAGGGCTGCAACATCCCCGATGCTGATGACAGGGCATCGAAAGGAAGGAGCGGCAACCGGCTTTCCCTCCTCCGATCGCTTCCCTCCCGCCTGGAAAGGCGGAGCAGAGCTTCGCGCCGGTTGCGCCGGTCGATCCGGCGCGGCTGGCCCATCGACACGGCAGAAACCGCCCTAGAAGGGCGGCTCGGCGCTGATGCGGCCGTCCTGTTCGGCCAGGATCGTTTCTCGTTCGGCCCGCGCCAGGCCGAGTTCGGCCTCGATCTGGCGGCGCTCCGCGGGATCGGCGTTGCGGACTTCGGCTTCGAGTTCCAGGATCGTGCGGTCGAGGTCGTAGGTCATCGTCGTCTCCTTGACGTTTTGTGAAAGACGACGCGCGCGGTCATGGTGGCAGGCAGGGGTCAAGGATCGCGGAACGCGACCGGCGGAGCCGGCGAGTGGGGGAGCCGAATTTCTGCGCGGCCCGCAAGGGACGGGACTGAAATTTGGGGGAACCGCTCGTCCTTGAGGCCTGCCTGCCGCCATGGCACCCTCGGACAGACTGAGCAGACTTTTCCTCTCCGTATGGCACCCACCAACCCGCGAGCGGGCTCGACGCTGCTCGCGGGTTCGGTTTCAGCCGGCGACTATCGCCAATCGGGATCATCGGCGATGCCGACCTCGCGAAGACGCCGCTCATCGTCGTAGCCGATGACCTCGTAGTCGTCCGATTTCCAGGTGTAGTCGCCGCGCCAGATGTCTTCGATCTGCGCCCAGGAGCCATCGGGCCATATGGCAAAATCCTTCGGGTTCAGCTGGCGTCTTTCTTCGATGCGTGTGGTCATAACCGCTCCTTGTTTCTTGGAGAGAAAGCCTCGCCTTTCGGCGAGGCAGTTCCGGTGTCAGGCGTCGCGCTTCGGGCGGTTCCAGACCAGGTCGTAGTCGCCGTCGGCCTGGCTCGGCCACAAGGCAGCATTGATCGGGAAGGCGAAGCTCGGGTCGTCGAGCTTGACCGAGATGTAGGGTTCGCCGTCGGTGGAGGTAGCGTTCCAGCCTGCGCCGACCTCGGCCATGCCCGCCATCACGCGGAAGTCGGGAGCGTCGCGGGAGGTGCGCTGGATCGGGACCAGGCGGGCTTTCATCTGGACGGTGAGCGTGCGGACCTGACCGGTGATGGTATTGCCGTTGGTGGAGAAGTTGCCGATGATAGCCATTTTCGAGATCCGTGCGCCAAGAGTGACGGCTGGAAACCGTCACGCGCACTTTTTGCCCCTGCAGGGTGGGAGACCCTGCCGCCAACGCGCCGCAAGCGCGGGGGCTGAAGCAGACGGGTGAGGTAAGCCGGGTGCCTTCGGCAAGCCATAAATAAGCAGAACCCGTCAAAGTCGGACGGCCAGGGACTTCCGCCCGTGGCCGGTCCGGCAAGCATGCCTGTTATGGGAAGAATAATCGAACCGATGTTTGAAGCCTCGTTGCAACATGGAACCTGCCAAGCCGGAAGTGGGCAGGTCGGTCGAAAGACCGGAGAAGCGCCGATCTCCGCTGGATTACCGGGGATCAGGGGCGTGCGCGGTCGCGCGCGTCAGCCAGCGGCCCAGCTTGCGGTGGCCGATGGCCGGAGTTCTCACGGGGTAGAGTCGGTCCCTAAGGCAGGCGAAGGGACAACAGGTGAACTTGGGAACCTTGCCGTGTTCTCTCCCGCCGGACGGCGCGAGATGATCGAGGCGACCGATGATCGGCGCGGCTGGGGGCGGAGTCTTCGTAGTAGTCCGAGGGCGGGAAAGCCGTCCACATGGCGAAGGGAGACAGTGAGTGAAGCAAGCCGGCAGGAGGTGGGCCGATGAAGCCCGATGCGGTGAATACCGTGTTCGTCCTCGACATGCAGCGCAAACTTCACAGGTGGAGTGTCGCGGACGCCGACAAGGTGTTCGCGGATCTGTTCAACATCGTATGCGACCGCAGGACGCTCTCGGAAAGCTGGCGACGCTTGTCCCGTAACAAGGGCAGTCGAACACCGGGAACCGATGGCGTCACGCGGAAAACGGTTGAAGAGCGGCCGGGCGGCGCTGTGCAATTCGTCGAGGATATCCGAAATGAGCTGCGCGGCGGCACATATCGGCCCGAGCCTGTCCGGCAAAGGCTGATCCCAAAACCGGGCAAACCCGGCAAGGTGCGTCCACTCGGCATTCCAACGCTCAAGGACCGACTGGTACAAATGGCTTTGAAGCTCGTGCTGGAACCGATCTTCGAGGCGGACTTTTATCCGACCTCATACGGCTTCCGGCCCGGCAGGAGCACCCATGATGCGCTGGCGAACATCCAGCGTCATTTGCACCCCACACCCAGCGGCACCTCCGAGTACCGCTTCGTGATCGAAGGGGACATCAGGGGCTGCTTCGACGCCGTCGATCATCATGTGCTGATGGAGCGAGTACGCTGCCGTGTCGGAGATCGAAAGGTTCTCTGGCTCGTACTCGCCTTCCTGAAGGCCGGTGTCATGGTCGAGGGCTCCGTCCGCCACCCTGTCACGGGCACCCCGCAGGGTGGCATCATCTCGCCGTTGCTGGCCAACATCTATCTGGCTGCCATTGACGAGAGGTATGGACGGTGGTCGATGCGTCCTCGCGAGCGACCGCAGAATGCAGCCGATCGGCGGCTTTACGACCGCCGGAGAAACAGGCCGACATTCTTCGCCGTTCGATATGCCGACGACTTCGTCGTGCTGACGGACGGAACACGTGAGGAAGCGGAGACCGAAAAGCTGGCGCTAGCGCAGTTCCTACAGCAGGAATTGCGCATGGAACTGTCGATGGAAAAGACCAGGATCACCCAGGTTGGGGAAGGCTTCGACTTCCTCGGCTATCGGGTAGTGCAGACCAAGGCTCGCCGCACCGGCCGTATGGTCGGCAATCTCTTCATACCGAAGAGCAAGCTGAAGGATCTGCGCCACAAGATCAAGGTCAGGGTGAAGGAGACACCGACAGGTCAATCCCTTGCCGATCTCATCGAGAGCCTCAACCCGGTCATCACCGGCTGGCGAAATTACTACCGCTACGCCACATGGGCCACGCGGGACTTCTCCGGTCTGGATTGGTGGCTATGGGAGCGCATCGGGCGATGGCTGCGCAAGAAGTATCGAAAGGCGACATGGCGTGAGCTATGTCGCCGCTTCCGTGCAACAGCACCCGACAGCCGCTGGCGATGGGTCGACGGACCGAAATCGCTGCGGTTCTTCCGGGAGGGCGGGTCAACCCGCTTCCCGTTCCGGGGCATACGAATACCAAACGGATGGAACGACCCTGACGAGAAGTTCCGAAAAGGAGCTGATCGCTTCTGGGCATCGTTCGACACCCTCATGTCCGTGTGAGGGCCACCCGTGGCGATAGCCACGCATGGAGAGCCGGTGGCTTGGAAAACTTGCACGTCCGGTTCGGCGAGAGGGGCGCAGAAACCACCTGCCGCGAGGCAGGCAGGCGCTGTGCTCCTACTCTACTTTCGGGTTGCTCGGGTCGCGTCCATCGCGACCTCGATGGCTGTCGAAAGGATCGGGGACGATCGGACCGCACCCCTTGGGCCGGAACGCAGTGGAGGGCGGCCGGAGGCGGCTTTCTTGTTTCGCGAGGAATGGCGGCGCAGCCGACAGGGGAAGAAAGTCGGGGGAGGCCGTTGCGGGAAGACGATCGAGGCGCAGCCGGTCTCCGATCAGACATGCCACATCGAGGACGTGGTGGCCGCGCCAGGGTTGACCAAACCGGAAGGGTCTCGGAAATGGCGGGCCGTCATCGTCAGCACCACTTCGCTGCCGACGACAACCTCGTCGGCTCCAATGGGCTGCAGCTATGGGTTCGGTGTGCCCGCCGCAGACGATTGAGCCCACTGCCTCCGATATCGCTCCCTCCGCGTTGCCTGCCGGAGGGTTTTCCTCGAATGCCGGTAGGACGACGACGCCCTCGACGGCACGGAATCCTCCTCTTCCGCAGGCATAGGGGCACCGCTTCCATGCACTCCGCGCATCTAATGCCATGGCAGCGCCCTGCCGCCGGGTTCACCTGGGCTGGAGCCGTCGAACAGATGACTGATGCCCAGCCCGCCTGCCAAGGCGGGGCGCTCCCGGTCTTCCGGGTGCCCCGCCATCCACCATGAGCAAGCGCGATCATTCGCACCCATCTGGAGAAGACAGCGCAGCCGGGGCAACACTAGGGGCGGCGAAGCGCCGACCCGGACAAGTCGATCGTCACCGGCATCGGCGGAGACGGCCGAAGGCTGGCTGCGTGCCGGAGGCATAGAGCGCGGTCGCCGCAGGCGATGGCCAGAACCAAGATGCGGCGAGAGCCTGCCGGTCCCGACGATCCGCGTGGCTCCGTGGATCGACCTACGGCGCGACCTTTGCCTTCGCGCCGCACAGGATGAGCTGCCTGATGTGCGCGCGGACCTCGCGTTCCGTTCCGTAAAATCGATCCTGCCCTTCGGGATAGGCGATCATCCAGGGTTCATCGGCTCCCATCATGGTCGCCTCGAAGAGGTCGCCATTGCCCGCGGTGACGGAAATAGCGCGGATCGGCGATGCCGAAGATTGATCCCGCACCAGTGAAAATGACACCAACCAGCCCGGGCCATGGGAATTTCGCAGCGCCTGCATGACGCCTGTGGTTCGCGCATTCATCCAGTCATCGCGCAGACTGGCTTTCCAGTACCGCCCATGCTCGATGGCATAGGCTCTGATGGCATTGTGCTCGGCTCGGGTGAGCGGACGCAGCTTAGTCATGGGCTTTCCTTTCAGAGGGAGGGACGAAATGGGTGGGTCCGGAGCGGCCGGGCGTCGATCGCGCCGCAGAGCCGCGAAGCGGGCAAGGCGGGATCTGAAGAGATGAAGAGCATCGGAGAAATGAGCATCGCGACGGCCGCTGGCCGGCATTTCGGGAATTCTCGACGCGCCGGCGCGGGAAGCAGGGCAGCCGCAGGAGCCTCAGCGTAGCGCCTCGAAGAGGAGGCGGGATCGACTGCCCCCCGCGGCGGCGCTCCGTGCTCTGTTGAGGACGGCTCCCTACCGCAAGCACCGGCTGATGCCGGAGACGTTGGAATTTCATGGCAGGATTTCGATATTCTGGCACTTTCATGAAAGTCGCAGTCATCGCCAGTGGCTAAGAATTCGACTGCTCCCGGTTCGTTGCAAGGCCGGGAGTGGTCAGAGAGTGGGGTCGTCGCGTCTGGGGGCGTACCAGGAGCGGCGGCCCCGATCTTCCGGGGGCCGTCAGACACCGCACATGCCCTCGCACTCGTTCGGCCAGAGGTCGAGCTGACCGCGATCAGAGGCCGTCGATAGATCGGCCTCGTCCAGCGGCACGCACGAACGATGCAAAAAGACCTCGCCGCGGATACCGCTCATGCCATTGCGTAGCGCCTGGTCGACCTCGATGGCGTCGGCCCATGCCGCGAGATCGTGGTCACGCATGAAGCGCCAGCGTGCATTGTCGTGAAACGGGCAACCCACGCAAGCGCTCTTTGGCGGATCGGGATAGCCGTGGCGGCGCAGCCAGCAGAGGCACTCGTACCGGCTCATGCGCTTTTCGATCAGCGGAAAGCGCTTGACCTGCCAGGGCTCGAAGCTGGGCTTCGCCCGCACGATCTCGTCGCAGCTGATGCCGATCCATTGCTCCACGACAGCATGATCGGGCGAGCGCTTGCGGGTGAGGCCGGCGAGTGCCCGGACCTTTCTCCGGATTGGGACTATTTTATAGTCCGTCGTGCATTGCCTGCGGATCATGCCGATCGACACGGTCTCGCGGGCTGTCGCGCGCGTGCCGATTTCGATCAGCTCGCCGTCATGGTCTTCGTCGTAGACGGGGACGACCACACCAGCGGGCGTGACCGTCTTGGCGAAGGCCGGGATGGACGCCCAGCGTTTGCCGTCGCCGGCGCCGATCAAGTCGTCACGAATGTTCCCGGCGGACACAATATGAACCGGGAACGGCAGCACATTGCCCGACATCAGCCATTCGAGATGGTCATAAACAGCCTGCGGCTCCCAGCCCGTGTCCGCGAAGATGGCACAATCAGGCATCGGGCCGATCTCGCCGTGAGCGGCCATCAACGCCAGCGTCGTGGATTGCACGCCCGCACCGAGGCTGAGCGCGCGAAGGCGAATGGCGGAAGATCCTTCCTCCGCCGGATTGAGACCAAGCGGAGAGAAGAGCATCAATGTCCCTCCACGAATTCACGGTCCAGCCAGCGGCGAAGATCGCGACGCATGATACCGATGGGACCATTGACCTCGGTGATCCGCGCGTCGCCGACGATATGACCGCGTTCGCGGAACAGGTCGACGAGGTGGCGCATGACATCGAGATAGAGATGGCCACCGACGAGGGCGACATCCGAGAAGGGAACGCGTCCATAGCCCGTCAGCGTCGCGATGTGCATTCCGGGATGCTCGCCTGAGGCCATGCCGCGGCGCCTGGTCTTCTGCTTCGGCCATCTCGTTCCGAGATCGCCAGCCTTCATCTCGGCCGCGATCGCCGGCGTCATGCGCGCGTCATACATTTCGATCGGCGTGGCTGCGGCCCGGAACCCCAGGCGGGCGGAGAGGAAGGCGACCTTCGCCTTCTCTCCACGCGGGTCGACCGATCGCAGGGTCTGCCACAGGGGGCCGTCATAGCGTTCGATGGCCGGCATGTAGGCCGGGCCGTCGCGCTTCGTTGCCGAGCAGGCAAGGATCAGGAGACGGTTTGCGGGATGAGGAGCCATCATGCTGCCTCCCGCTCTTCAGCCGTGGCCGGCTGCAGTCCGTGAAGATAGGCGACGGCGCGCTGCGCGTGCGCGGCGGCGGCGAAGATCGCCCGCTTGTCGTCGCACAGCACCTGCAACCACGACTGAAGGTATGAAGCATGATCCGAGCGCGGCTCCAGCTCCGGCGCGATGCCGAGATCGGCGCAGAGGAAGCAACTGCCGAGTTCGGCGATCAGTTCTTCGCGGGCGCGCTCGCTGCGATCCTTGCTGTAGCGGCTGAGATCGCGGCCGACGCGATGCGCTGGCGCCGTCCAGTGCGTGGCCTCATGGCTGAGCGTTGCCACGTAGGAGGCCGCGTCCCTGAAGCTCTCGACGAATGGCATCTGTATGTGGTCGGTCGCAGGGCTGAAGAACGCCCGGTCGCCACCATGGCGTATATGCGCGCCGGTGTTCCGGAAGAAGCGATCGGCATGCTCGATCCGCTCGACGGGATCAGTAACAGGCGCTGCGGATTGATAGTAGCGGTCCGGCAGCCCGTCGATCTGCGCAACGTTGAAGACGGTATAAGCCTTCAGGAAGGGGATCTCGCGCTCGATCTCTCCGCCATGTCCGTCGGACTCGGACTTGTTGAAGCGGCTGGCGAAGACCACGGTCGCGCCGGACTCGCCCTTACGCACGGCTGCGCCAAGCTCCAACGCCTGCTTGAACGTCATCCACATCGGCGAGGAGAACCCGCGCGCAATGGTCTCCGACCACAGGAGAAGGACGTTCATCCCGCTATAGGGAAGGCCGTTGTGCCGCAAAGGTCGGGTGATCCGGCCTTCCATGTTGGACGCGCGCCACGGCTGGACCCATGGGCGGACACCGTTCGAGAGGTCCTCGACGATCCTGTCGGTGATGCGCGTGTAGATGTCCACGCGTTGCGCTTCGGTCTTTTTCCTCATTTTCCTTACCTCCGTTCCAGAGGTCGCGCCTATCGCGACCCCGTCACGGCGGTCCGGAAGCCGGAACCATAGGGGGACGGTGCACGCGAAGCGCCGGAACGAAGTGGAGGAGGGCGAAGCCCTTGCGCTGAATCCCGGTTCCGGCAGGACCGAAGCCGGACGGGTCGCGACGGCGAGCGCTCCGCGCTTTGGCCGCGACATAGAAATGCCCACCAACGAGGTGGGCATCCAAGCCGCTCACTCGGCGGGATTTATGCGGGTAGGTCCGCCTCCAGATCTTTCTCGATCCGGCGCGTTCGTCCCATCCAAGGCTCCGGGCGAATGGCCTTCACCCAGTCCGCAAACGACGGGATGAGGCCGAGATCCTCGACGACATGCTGCTCGCCAACCCATCGGGTCGGAATGATCCGGCCAGTCGAGAGCCTGATCGTTGGGCCGAAGATCGTCTCAGCCATGAATATGCCTTCTGCGTGGTGCCGCAGCGCACGGTGACGAAAATCGGCGGTGATCTCCTTACTGGCATCGAACCAGGAGTGGATCGGCATGTAGTCGTCAACTACACCGCCCCATTTCTTCACAGAGGAGAGGGAATGGTGATATGGATGCGCCATTGCCATACTCCTTAAAACTCATGAGAAGACTGTGCGCTCTCGATAAAGCGCTCGTTAAGATCAAGCAAAATGGTTCGCTTCGCGACATCGAACACGAACTCCCCGTAAGCACCTTCCCCGTCCTGCCACCCGCCGTGACTCTCGCCGAGGAGATCATAGATCATCGTTTCGATCGCGCTTTCCAAGGACTCGCTGGACTTCCTGCAGTTGGCATCGACGAGCACGACCGTTGCATCAGGCAGCTCAACTGGCTCGTCAGCTATTCTCCCCTCCATCTCCGTGATCTGGCCACTGTCCCCATATCCGTCAAATGTCACGACGACATGGGTCAGCCCCTGTTCCAACAGAGCTGCGAAAACGGCACTCTTGTTTCGAGAATGAATGTCTTCACCGTTCATTTGAGATTCCTTTTCTCCTCGGAAGCCGCGTCCATCGCGACCCCGTCACGGCGGTCCGCAAGCCGGAACCATAGGGGGAAGGCGCACGCGAAGCGCCGGAACGAAGTGGAGGAGGGCAAGGGCCTTGCGCTGAATCCCGGTTCCGGCAGGACCAAAGCCGGACGGGTCGCCTGGCACTCGCCTTTCTACCTTTTCCTTTCATGTCCTGATCTGGCGCCGGAACGACGAAGCTGCTATATATCTGACCATCTGACTAGGTGAAGCGAATGGGCAAGCAGACACAGCTTTCTGGAACGAACCGGCCGGTGAACCCGACAGTGAGCGGGCGGTGGAAACTTGAGGACGCGAAAGCACGCTTCAGCGAGGTCGTCCGGCATGCTCGTGAGGACGGTCCGCAACGCATAACCGTTCGGGGACATGACGCTGTCGTCATCATGAGCGTCGAGGAGTTCGAGCGCCTGTCACCTGCTGCGCCTCGTGTACCGTTCGTCAACTTCATGGAGGCATTGCATCTCGGCGGACTGGATCTCGACCGCGAAGCCGACCACGGTCGGGATGTCGAGCTGTGAGAGGCTGGCTACTCGATACCAATGTGGTGGCCGCGCTGATCAACCCGCAGGGCGCTCCCTCGGTCAAAGCATGGGCAGCAAGCCAGGACGAGGAGACGTTCCATCTCAGCATCCTGACACTCGCCGAATACGACAAGGGCATATGTAACCTGCCGAACGACCATCCCGATCGCTCGCGCTATATCGCATCGAGGGATGCTCTCGCGGATCGGTTTGGCGATCGCGTGCTTTCCCTGCGCGACGAGGCCGTGCGGCTCTGGGGACGCATATCGGGAGAGGTCAAGAAAGCCACCGGGCATCCGCCGCCCGTGATCGATACGCTCTTGGCGGCGACCGCAATCGAGACTGACCTTTATCTCGTCACGCGGAATGTGAAGGACACCCGCCATTCAGGCGCGGTCGTCTTCGATCCATGGGCCGACGATCCGGCGGAGTTTCCGCTGAGTCAAAAGTCCAGAAAACCACGATAGCGAGAAACCGCTGACCGGGGTTTTCGACCGACTATTGCGGTACATCCAAGCCTCGGCGACCAACTCTGCGGCGGTCAATGGGTGCATGAAGGAAAAAGGCGGGGCCGAAGCCCCGCCTGATCGCTCAACCCAGCGCGTCCATCTGCGCTTCGGCCGCCTTGCGGTCGAGCGTCTGGCCGGGATTGTCGACCGGACGATCGAACGGCTTCCAGCTTTCCCCGACGGCGTGTTCGTAGGCTGCAACCGCACCTTCGGCGGCCATGCGGAGCGAGAATGCCTGGACACCCATGTCGGCGGCGAATTCCCGCTTGCGCTGGGCGGAACTGTCGTAACCGACAATGCCGTCCCGGTCGTCGTCGCGGGCGTCGCTGGCGGCCTTGGCCGTAGCGTCGCGGGCTTCCGTCACGGCGCGCGAGTAGAACTGGCCGGCGCCATGGGCGGATCCGACGTAGGCTCCGACGATGCGCTGCAGGTGGATCTGCATCGCGCGCTCTCCGAGGCCTTCGGACAGAGCGTCGACGGTTTCGAGGATGAGACGCTCGTGCGTGTCGCGCACGCCGTCGCCGTCGACGACGGCCGTCCCGAAGCTTTCGGCGATCCGCATCGCCTGGGCGGCATCAGGGCAGGTCAGCCGGACCATTTCGAGGGTTGCACCCTTGCGGAGCTGGACGACGCGGGCGGACGGGCGGGAGGTTGCTGACTTGGCCATTTTCGATTTCCTTCTGGTTTTCTCCGAAGGCTTGCGCCGGCCCCTTGCCGGAGCGCCCTTCGGTGCGGTCGAGAAAAGCCGGTGGTCAGACGGTCGCTTTCACAGGTCCGGGGCGCCTGAGCGAGAAAGGCGGGCTTGCGGTCAAGCGGGGGCACAGCCCCTGCGCGGGACGCGGGCTCGCCTTGCGAAGGGAGGGTGAACCGGCCGCAACGCGGCGCGCAGCGGCCTTGAAACGACCGGCCGCCGGATTACGACCGTGCAGAACCGAAGGGTGCTCCGGCAAGGGGTTGGCTCATCGCCCGAACCGAAAGGAAATCGATGGTCGCGAACGTCCTCACCCTGACGCCTCCCGCGCCGATCAGCGACTCATGGTCTAACCCGGTCCGGCCGAACCAGATGCCGCTGGCGATCAGTCCTGATCGCAATGCGAGGGGCAGACGTCCTGTCGACTAGCATTGGCGGCGCGTGGCCACGCTCGACTGCCTCGTCCTGAGAGTCCCCGACAAGGCCGAAGGTATCCTGAAGGTGCGCTTGCAGCATCCCGACCGATCGCACCGGCCTTCGCCAGGACCATCATGGCGCGGGGCACTCAGGTCCTGAGTTCCTACTCCGAGATGCCCATGGCTGCGCGGGCTCCTGCAGCAGCGCGACGAGTTCCTCGAACAGCTCGGCCTTGTGATAGGCCATTTCGCTGAACACCTCGGGAGCGTCGCCCGCCGGCCCGGAATAGGCAGCATCTGCGCGTTCCCATGCCTTGATGACGTAGGTTTCGCCGGCATTGTCGGAATCGGGAAGCGCGCCGGTCCAGTCCTCGTCGGCGATGGCCAGACGGCAGGCGTCCTCTACGGTGTCCGCAGAGTGCGTCCCCTGGCGATAGTTCGGCCCGCGGTACATCGTTTCTATCGTACAGGTCTTCATGGTCTCCTCCGTGGAAACTCGCAATGATGATGGGGATGGACGCCGGCACTGGGGGCGGCGCTATAAGTCGAGGATGAACTGCCCGCCCTTCGGCGGCGCTGGAGCGCCAACCGGACCAGGACATTTGCGAAGAACACCGGCGGCGAGTGCGGCATGCTCACGATCGATATGCAGCTCGGTGGCGCGATGCCCGGACGGCCGGAGGCACCATCTCCCGACGCCCACCCTGCAGGTAGGGCAGGGGACGCGGGTGACGGGATGGTCCGGCCAGGTTTCGCCGCAGCGGTCGCAGGAGAAGATCATGACGGTCTCCGCCCGGCAGGTCGCTCGCGCAGAGCCTCGATTGCCCGGTCCTGCCGGGCGAGCTTGCGCGATAGCGCATCGATCTCCTGCTGCCGCTCGGCCGTGATCGCGGTGAGGTTGGCGCGATAGCGGGCAAGGAAGGCGCCCGCCTCCAGCGGCTGGCCTCGCCGATAGGAGCGCCGGCGCGGATGCAGGTGCGGAATGACCGCTGTCATCCTGCGAATAATCTGCCGGTCGATCAGGTCGAGCTGGTGCTGGGTCTGCCGGCGTGCCTCTTCCATGCGGGACAGCAGCGAGCGGCAATCGGAAAGCGAGTTCATGACGCTTTCCTCCGCTCCCATCCGACGAAGGACGACGGGCCATTATCGGTGGCATGACACCCTTCATCGATAACGAAGCCGAAGGGCCCGCGTCCTTGGTATTCTGCCTTCGGCGCCAGAAACCGCCGCTCCACGACATTGGCGCCACGTCGACCGCCGAGGACGGCGACCACTTCGATCATGCCCGGATGATGGCCGGAGGTGATCGCCGACGCGACGATCCAGTCGCCGGCATGACGGCGCTCGAAGGCGTGGCGGTCCTTGCCGCTCGATTCTCCCGGCTGAAGCGGACGTCCGAAGATCGCCTCCCATTCGTCCGGCCATTTGTCCTTGATCATGCGCTCCGCGAGCTTGCGCTCGTAGGTGGTGAACAGGTCGGGGAAGTTGAAGGTGACAATCGCCCAGGCTTCATCCTCTTCGTACCAGCCCGAACTGATCCGAAGGGACCGGACGATCCGCTTGTTTCGCTCGGCGGAGAGGCGAAAGCCGCCATGGCCGGCGGTCATGTGGGCGACAATGCCCTCGGCATAGATCGTTGCAAGCTGGGATGGCCCCCATGGCGTGCTGCAGACCATCCGGGTCTGGAGACGCTGAAGTCTCGACAGTTCGCGCTGGTGCTGCACGGTTTCAAAAACACGCGACCGGAAAGCGACCTCATCGGCAAGTTCGCCATCATGTCCATAGAAGTGCTCGCGCCGCAACGTCGACAGCGGCTGCGCCAGGCGCCAAGCGCTGGCGAGGAAACCGCCACCGGCGGCGCGTGGCAGCATAGCGAGCAAGAGATCGCCCAACCGGGCGACCGGAAAGCCTTCGCTGCTGGAGCCGAACTCGACCCGTGTATCCTCAAGGGTCGAGGTAGCATCGTCGGGAAGATCGGACGCGTTCATGCTGCTGTTCTCCCCTCTACATGGTCGGCCGCCAGCTCGTCGGCGGTGACTTCGACCGTGAAGGCATCGGAAAACGCAGTGTTGTCAGCGAGCCAGGAGCAGGCAGCAGCCCGGTCATCGGCGAGATGAAGGATCAGTGCGGCGGGATCGTTCCGCTCGAAGATCCGCACCGATCCGATCTTCGGGCGCGAGGCAATTCGGAAACGATAGGCAAGGCCGGTGGAAAACGTACGAAGGTCGTTTTCGCAACGGAGCATAAAGAACGGCGCAGCGCCGGGGCAGTCCTGGCCCGTCTCGCCGAACTTGCGAACGAGAAGGCCGGCGCCGTTGTTGCGCTTCCAGTGATAGAGCGTCGCCACATGGTGTTCCGGGGGACGGGGGTTTCCATCGGACCATTCGACGACGGAACCGATGGGCGCGAGCGGGATGATCAGGTCCGCATTCATAGCGTTCTCCTGCAGGATCGTGGTTGCCGGACACACCTCCGCCACCGGTGATGCCGGCAGCGAAGGTGTCGAGCGGGAAAGGGAAGCGCGGCGGCCTATTCGGCGGCGATCGAGTAGGCGGTTTCTTCCTCGATGACGGTCTCCTCCGCCGGGGTGTCACCATCCGCATGGGCAGCGCCGGCATCGATCACCGCGGGGGCGGCTTCAGCGGTGGAATCGCCGTCTCCGTCGCCCTCGGATTCGTCCTCATCTCGGGACTCGCCTTCACCCATGGCTAGATCGCGAGCCTTGAGGAGGTAGGAAAGCTCGCCCAGTTCCGGTGCAAAGCGGGCTGCAGGATGGACGAACACCCCCTCCTTGTAATGCTCGACAAGCGCGGTGCGCGTTTCGCGGACACGCTTGCCCGGAAGGATCGACACTGCGGCGCAGGATGATTCCAACGCCGGGCGCGACAAGCATTCCACGAACGCTTCCGTCGCCATGTTCGCGATGAAACTGTCAGCACCGATGGCATCGCCGGCGATGCGCGCGACGACACCGCTACTGGTGTGGCCCCTACGGCAAGACAGGGTGTCGATCAGCGCGGAACGGGCGGCGACGCGCAGGGTGTCCACGTCGAAGTCGAGCTTGCCGTTTTCATCGAGCAGCATCGCGGCATGCCGGTTGAAGCGGCTCGTCCCGATAAGACCGTCGGAGGAAGGCGACTGGACGTTCACATTGGCGCCGGCGAAGGCGAGAATGAGCAGCGCCATCAGCGTGTCGTCCTCGATCGGAGCACGGCCGAGCGCCTCGCGGAGCGCATCTGTGCGGAAATCGCCGATGATCTTGTACCCATCCTGCGTCACGTCGGGGCGCGGTTTGGTAACAATCACCTCGTCGGCGCCTGAGACCGCGCCGGAGCCGTCTTTGCCGGCCTTGGCTTTCGCCTTCTTCTTCTCGTCGGGCATCCGGTAATGCACGGTCTGCACCTTGCCGGTGCGGTCGAGATACATGGCGGTATGGTCGGATTTCTGCGGCTTGGTGTAGACCTTCTCCGCCTTCTTCGGAAGTTCCGGCTCGCCGTAGCTGTTGACTTCTACAATCGCGCCCCGCTTCGGCAGATTGCTCGTCATCCATTCATGCTGGGCGCCAAGGTAGGCCTCGACATTGGTGGTGTAGCGGTTGTCTTCGTTGCCCGGCGCAAACAGGTCTTCGGCCCATTCGATGCCGTACGCCGCGGCGAGATCGTCACCGAAGCTGGCATCGCGCGCGAACATGCGCCGCTTGTTGAGCGCGCTGGCGATGTACGGCCAATGTGCCCTCTCGCCCTTTCTCGGCTTGTTGGCCTTCCAGACCTCGCCCTGCTCTTCGAGGCTCGCCGCCGCAATGAAACGCAGCTGCTGCTCGTTCGGCATATCGCCGAGCGTCATCTGTTCGAGCATCGCGGGCAGGACGTTGGCGAGCAGCCGCAGCTTGCGGACCTGGCGGACAGGCAATGCCAGCGCCATGGCGATCGCTTCCTCGCTCCAGCCTTCCGCGACCAGGCGCTCGATGCCACGCCACTGGTCGACCGCGTTCAGGTCTTCGCGTGCATAGTTCTCGACCATGCTGCTCATGGCGCCGTTGTCGTTGGCCGCTTCCTTGACCAGAACCTCGATTTCGGCAAGACCGGCGGCAATCGCCCCGTCCCTGCGGCGGTGGCCGTTTTCGATCATGAGACCGTTTCCACCGTCCGGCCCGGTAAATACGATCGGCGGCTGGATGATGCCGACCGCCTTGATGGTCGCGGTCATCAGAGCGTCGGCCTGGGGCGACGACTTGGTGCGGCGGGCCGTGTTCGGGTTGTCCAACAGATCGCGCGGATCGACCTTCATGATTTGCATGGGATGTTCCTTTCCGGGGGTACGGACGCGGCCCTCTTGCCGGTCCTTCTCGTGTCTTCTTTTTTCCGAAGACACCTCCCGGACCGCGGGGCGGCCGGACCGGTGCAACTGCGGCCGAGCGTCCCTGCAGCGATGGACAAGCGGGGCCGACGGCCCTGCGAAGGACGAGTTGCCGGGATGCGCAGGCGGCGGTTGAGCGAAGCGCCGCTGGGAGGACCGATCTGCGATCGGGTTTCCCTTTTCTGTCCCTTTCCTTTCTTCTGTCCTGCCCTGGCAGATCGCTTGTTCGCCGGGAAAGTCAGACGACCTGTCTTGACACGACCATGGTGGCGGAGCAGGGAGCACCTTGCGCGTCTTCAGCACCGGCGCCGCGCAGTTCGAAGCGGACGCTCAATAGGTTCTGGTTCTTTGACTAGTCATCTTGCGATCCCGCTATCAAGAGGGTTCGATGAAGAAGACAGCAGACATCAAGGCGCCGAACGCGATCGACATCGAGGTTGGCCGGCGCATACGCCAGCGCCGACAGATGCTTGGCTTTAGCCAGAGTATCCTTGCCGAGAATCTCGGCGTCACGTTCCAACAGGTGCAGAAATATGAAAAAGGCACAAATCGCGTTGGTTCGAGCCGACTTCAGAATATCGCGCGCTTCTTAACTTGTCCGGTCGCCTATTTCTTCGAGGGAACAGACCAGATCGCACGGGAGGATGGGAATGTTGAGGGGAGCAACGTGACCGATTTCGTGATGTCGAGCGAGGGGCTCCAGCTCAACCGCGCCTTCCTATCGATATCGAACGGAAAAGTCCGACGACGGTTCGTCGCCTTGGTCAAGACCCTCGCGAACGATCAGGACGCCGCAGACGCTAGCGACGCTCTCGATCCGTAATTGCCGTAGTGATCGATGACTGCGTAGGAGCCAACCTCTACCGACGCATTCGCGAAAAGCTGGACCGATAAGCGGCGATAGCTATCGGCAAAAAAAATGGGCCTGCGAAACCGCGGCCCATTGAAGTGTGAAGGTCAAAACCTCCAGAGGGGAACAGCTGACGCGGCGGCACTGGGAGGAGAAAGACCGCCATGTGCATCAACTGCAAGCATAATGCCCGTTTCTTGACCATCTGGAAAACATTTATTGTGCAACGCAGCTATGCGGCGGCTGCGTTGCTCCCGTCGTGATCGTCGCCGGCGCTATGCCGCCTGCGCGACCGGCTCGGCGGTGGCGCGGGCTTCGGCGGCCAATGCTTCCTCGACCTCCTCCAGTTCCCGGCGCTTTGCGGCAAGTTCGTCGGCGAAGGCGAAGGTGCCCGTTTCGTGCGCGCGATACGAGGCGAGCCGGCGGTTGGCGTCTTCCAAATGCTGGCGCTGGCGGTAACGCTCGCCCGCGAAATCGTCGAGCGCATGTTCGAGACGGGAGATTGCTCCGAGCGGCGTGACGGTGACCGGCAGATCGACCTCGTAGTCGGCGCCGGTGCGTTGCAGGACGGTGCGGTAGTGATACGCGTCCTTGCCGAAGCGCTCTCCCTCGTAGATGACGTCGAAGCCGCCGATCGACCCGAGCTGTGCGTCGCCCTCGTGCTGAAGCTGGACGAGCGTTAGGACCTCCTTCATCACCGCGCGCCCGGCGTCCTTGCGCTCAACGTGCCGCTCCCCGAGAACGGTCATCGTGAATGCCTCGCCTGATGTCGGCACCAACCGCGCGATGTCCTTGCCGATCTCGTCGATGCGGCGCGTAGCAATCTCGATATCGCGTTCGGCTTCCCGCAGCCGCCGGCGGACCGAGAACAGGTCGTCGTCATGGGCGGCGCGCAGGCGCTCGAGGCGGGCGATATCGGCCTCCAGACCGGCCTTTTTCATCAGCCGTTCGTCGCCTGACGCGATCGCCTTGGCCATCGCAAACTGGTTGGCGGCACCCTCACCGAGATCTTCCAGCCGGCGGATCGACGTATCGCCGGAGAGTGCGGCGGCGATAAACCGGGCCTTGCGCTCGTTGTTCTGCCACATGCTGGCGTCGAGACTGCCTTGCGTCGCATAGGCGAAGATGTCGACGATATCGTGCTGGTTGCCTTGGCGGACGATGCGGCCCTCGCGCTGCTCGATCTGCGACGGCAGCCACGGCACGTCGAGGTGATGAAGCGCCTTGAGCCTGAGCTGGGCGTTGACCCCGGTGCCCATCATCTCGGAGGAGCCGATCAGGAAGCGGACGCGCCCGGCACGGACGTCGCCGAACAGCCGTTGCTTCGCCTCGGACTTTTTATAGTCTTGTATATAGGCGATTTCGCTGGCGGGCACGCCGAGCCGGACCAGTTCGTCGCGAATCCAGCGGTAGGCCGAAAAGCCCCGCGTCTTTTCCACGTTGATCGTACCAAGGTCGGAAAAGACCATCTGCGCGGCGCCGGGCAGGTCGTAAGGCTTCCCATCAGGACGCAGGAAGACCTGATCCGCTGTTTCCTGCCAGATCCGGAAGGCATTCCTGACAAGCAGATTGAGCTTGTTGTCCGGCTCGTTGTCGTTGGCCGGCATGACGAGGCGCAGGTCGATCGCCGCATGGCGGCCATCGGTGATGACCGAGAGCAGGATATCGTCGCCCGGCTGCGCCGGTCCCTCGCGCATCTCGATCGCCTTGATGCGGCTGTCGAGGATCTGCTGGTACATCTTGAACGCCGCGGTGGGTGTCGCGGTGACGATCTGCCGTCCGCCGGTGGAAATGGCCGGAACACGGACATATTCCCGGAGATCGGCGGGCATCACGACGTCCGCAAAGGAGCGGAACATCGAGATCAGTTCCGGGACGTTGACGAAGCTGGCAAAGCGCGAGACCGGCTTGTATTTGCCCGAAGGCTGGATCTCCAATTCGGTGGTCGTCTCACCGAAGGTGCTCGCCCAGGCGTCGAACTCATGCAGGCCGCGTTCATGGAGAGCGTCGTAGCCGAGCAGGCGCTGGACGGAGAACATCTCGCCGAGCGTGTTGGTGATCGGCGTGCCGGAGGCGAGAACGAGCGCGCGGCCGGGGTTCTTCGTTTCGATATAGCGCGACTTTACGTAGAGATCCCAGGCGCGCTGCGAGCCGTTCGGGTCGATGCCCTTCAGCGTCGACATATTGGTTGCAAAGCTGAGCTTGCGGAATTCCTGCGCCTCGTCGACGACAATCTGGTCGACGCCGATTTCCGAGATGGTCAGCAGATCGTCCTTGCGGGTGGATAGCGCTGTCAGCCGCTCCTCCAGCCCTTCCTTCAATCTCTCTAGCCGCTTGCGCGACACGCGGTCGTCGGCCTCGACCCGGGTCAGCAGTTCCTCGTAGAGCTGCAACTCGTCCTGGATCATGCTCTGCTCGAAGGCGGAGGGGACGGCGATGAACCTGAAGGCGGAGTGGGTGATGATGATCGCGTCCCAGGTGGCCGTCGCCGCCCGGCTGAGGAAACGCGCGCGCTTGTCCTTGGTGAAGTTGCTCTCGTCGGCGACGAGAATGCGGGCGGATGGATAGAGCGCCAGGAATTCGCGCGCCGCCTGTGCGAGGCAATGGCCGGGTACGACCAGCATCGCCTTGGCGATCAGGCCGAGACGGCGCTGTTCCATGATGGCGGCCGCCATGGTCATCGTCTTGCCGGCGCCGACGGCATGGGCGAGATAGGTCGCGCCATCTGCAATGATCCGCCAGATGCCGCGCTTCTGGTGAGCATAGAGCGTGAACGCAGCGGAGGCGCCGGGCAGCTGGAGATGCGAGCCGTCGAACTTGCGCGGCGCAAGGTTGTTGAAGCGCTCGTTATAGACGCCGGCCAGTCGGTCGGTCCGCTCGGGGTCCGTCCAGACCCAGCGCTCGAATTCCGTCTTGATCTTCTGCAGCTTCTCGCGCGCGGCTTCGGTATCGACGACGTTCAGTACCCGCCGTTCGCCGCCGGCGTCCTTGAAGGTGTCGAAGATCTGCGGCACGCGGCTGTTGAGCGCATCGGCGAGCAGTTCGCCGGCGTGTCGGCGGCTGGTGCCCCATTCCGACGTGCCGGCGGCGCGATAGCCGAGCTGGCGCGCTTCGACGGTCCAGGAACCGAGTTCCGGCATATGGTGGATCTTGATCTCGACGTCCATCGTCTGCTTGACGAAGGCGACGACATCGGCGGCCGGGATCCATGGCGCGCCAAGACGCGCGGTAATATCCGAGGGACGCAGAGGCGAAGGCTGGACAGCCACCAGCGCGCGGACATTGCGCTCAAAGGTCGGATCGAGCGCCGCAGCGACTTCAGCGGCCGCAAGCTTGGTGCGGACCGGGCCGGAGAGATAGGCGTCAGCGGTCTGCCACGCGCCGTCCGCCGGGTTCTGGAACACGGTGTCACCGAGCTGGTCGACCACCTTGTCACGGTCGCAATGGAGTAGCTCGGCGATGTGGTCGAGGTCGACGCGGCCGCGCTCGTTGAGCACGACGGCAAGCGCGTCGCCGGCATTCGTCACCACCGGCGGGGCAGGGGGCGCGATCACCCGCTGCGAGAAGATCGGACCGGGTTTGGCCGTGTCGGTGTCGAGGTCGTAGTCCTCGATGGAGGCTACCAGCCAGCAGTCGGGATCGTCACGAAATGGCTGGAGGTTCGGCTGGCGATGCGTCTCGCGGGTCTCGCCGGAGTCCACATCCTCGGTAATGCTGACGGTCGTGTGGTTGATCGGCCCGAAATCCCTGACGAAGCTCGACCAGGCGATGCGCAGCCGCACCTGCAGGTCGCGCCACGGCCGGCCGGTCTCCTGCGCCTTCAGCACCTCGCGCACGGCGTCGCGGACAGCTATCAGCTTCTGTACGATACGGACGTGCTTTTCCGTCAGACCGTCACCGACACGGCCCTTCCTGACCTTAATCACGACGGGCTGGCCGTCGACGATCTGCATCAGGCCCTGCCTGTTGTCGACGAAGTAGCTGCCTTCGCGAACATTGGCATTGCCGGGCCGCAGGTCGACAATTTCCGTCAGCTCCTCCTCAAGATCGAGATCGATTTCGGTCGGCTCGCCGTCATAGATGTCTTCCGGCAGACGGCAGATGGCAGCGTCCAGCACCTCGGCGGGATCCTCGCCCGCCCGCGCCCGGCAGGTATAGGTCTCGCCGAACGGACCGGAGGTCAGCGCATGGGTACCGAGAACCATGCCGGGATTGTCTGCGAACCAGCGATTGACGCGGATGGCGCCTTCGTCCTCCGTGGCGGGGCAGACTTCCTCGATATCGAGCCACGACGTATCGCCCTCCGGCTCGCCGGCTTTGCGCTTGCGGAAGAAGAGGATATCGACGACGGTGTCCGTGCCGGCGTCGCGGCGGAAGCTGCCTTCAGTCAGGCGGATAGCCGCGATCAGGTTGGCCGATTTGGCGATATGCACCCGCGCCGTGGCGTCCGCTTTGTCCATGGTACCGCTGCTCGTCACGAAAGCCGCCAGCCCACCGGGTTTCAAAAGGTCGATAGAGCGGGCGATGAAGTAGTCGTGCAGACGAAGCGCAAGCGGTCGATAATGATGGTCGGAGCGAACCGTCCTGTCGGAGAAGGGCGGATTGCCAATCGCGAGATCGTAGACGACGCCGAGATCGGTGCGGGCGAAGTCGCCGTTGACGATGCGCGCCTTCGGCTGCAGCAGCCGCACGATGCGGGCCGTGACCGGATCGAGTTCGATGCCCGTGACATGGCTGGTGGCGCGATAGGTCGGTGGCATCAGCGCGGGGAACAGCCCCGTGCCGATGCCCGGCTCCAGCACGCGGCCGCCGCGCCAGCCGAGACGCTGCAGCCCGGCCCACATCGCCCGCACGATGAATTCGGGTGTGAAATGCGCATATTGGGTGCAGCGGGCGAGCGAGGCATAGTCCGCCTCGTTGACGGCCGTCTCCAGAAGGCTGCCGAGATCGTCCCAACCCTCGCGGAACTCCACCTCGCCCGGACGGCGGAACATGCCGTTGGCAAGCTCCGACGCGCCGAAGCCGGTGAAGCGAATGAGTTTCTGCTGTTCCTCCCGTGTCGCCGGCCGGTCCTGTTTTTCAATTTCGCCGGCGATGAGGATGGCGCCGACGTTCGCCTTCGCCCGTTCCTTCCAGCCGGCGGCGAGACCGCGGCCCTCGTCGTCGAGGAAGAAATTGCTGCGCGCGCCCTGTTTGCGCGGTGCCGGCTTACGCGCCGCGGCGATCGGTAGAGCCGGGGCAGGGGCGGGCGGCGTCGGGTCCGGATCGTCGTCATTGGCGGCGAAGGGATCGTGGCCGCTGAACCCGGTCATGCCGAGGCCGAGGCCCAGGCCGGACGTCAGCGCGGTGTTGCCGAACATGTCGAGCGTGAAAGGATCGTTGCTCATCGAGATCTCCTTGTGAGCAGGCGTGCGCCATCGTCCGCGGGAAGGGGTTCCGGCAGGTGAGGGGCGCTTGTGATGGGACGAGGGGGGTGATGCGGTCGGAAGCGGAGCGATGTCCTTCCTTCTTCAGACCTTGTCTTGCACGATCCGGAGCCCGCATCGCGGGCAGCCGGTCAAGGGCCGCTTCAGCGGCAACGCCTGCCCTTGACGGGCCGGACGCGCATGCGGGAAAGGCGCTTCTCCTTTCCTTTTCTTCTCCTTTTTTCACCGGCCGGCGGTCAGGAGCTGGCAGGCGACGTCCGAGGAATGACTAGGGTGATGCCTGCTTCCGCCTGTGCTCCTCCAGAATCTTTTCCGAGGCGGCTTTCGCGCGTGCCCGTGATTGCGCGGCGCGTGCGGGCAGGTCGCGGGTCTTGACGTCCTTCAATTCCTCGACGTCTCTCATCACGGTTTCCCTGGCGATGTAGCTCCAGATGTTGGCGGCCAGTTTCGGGTTCTTGAGCGAGCGCCGGTAAACGGCCACAGCGACCTCCGTGGCATCGTCCATCTCGAAGCAGGTATCGAAATGTCGGGTATGGCCACCTTTCCGGGAAATGACCGTCACGGCATAGTTGACACGTCCGGCGAAGTTGTCGGTGCGGTAAACGCTGGGCATGGATATGCTCCTCAGTGTGGGGGAAAATGGTCTGTCGGAGTGAATGGGCGAGGCTCACGCGTCGCGCTTCGCCGCGAGCCAGTCCTCGTAGCCGCGTCGAGTGTCGCCGTTCGCAACCTCGTACTGCCAGTCCTCGATGGGGAACTGGCGTTCCGGTTCCGATCCGTCCGGATCGAGGTTCGATAGAGCGTCCTCGGCGTCGGTGAACGTCATCATTTCCATGATGGCGACAGCTTGCATCCAGGCCTTGCGGCTTCGGGGATCCCGTTCCTCGTAGAATTTCCAGGTGTCGGGCACCTGGTAGCCTGTGCCGATCAGCTCGGCCAAGAGGTAGCGGGCAAGCGCGTTCGTTTCCTCGACGATCTGGCTATCGCTACGCCCCTGCAGGGCGGTTAGGATAGCCGCGAGAAGCTGATCGACACCCTCCTGCAGCTCGTCACCCTCGAAACCGGCAATGAAGCGCTCCGCGCGATCGAGCGCCTGAAGGAGGAGAGGCGAAGGCGATGCGATCCGCGGGCATCGGACCTCCTCCAGATCGACGACGGTGACGACACCGTCCGGCGCCTCGACATTGTAGACGTTGGCTGAACTGGCCGGGCGCCGAACGATCTCGTGCGCCTTGCACGCCGCGTCGATCGGCGATGCGGCGTCATCGATGTCGATGTCCCATGAAACACGGTAGGTCATTGGCGCTTCTCCCGATAATCCGCCAGCTTCCCCAAAACCTTGACCGCGGCCTCCTCGGTCGATCCTGGAAGCGCTGGGCCGCGGTCCGTCCAAGCCAGAACCTCGATGACCGCCGGCACGAAATCGTGGTCGAACGGCGTCGGCGGTCCGACCAGGCGCTCGCGCAAATGATTGTGGATCTTGAGTGCCAGACCCGCGACCTGGATGGCCCGCCGGCGCATTCCAAGCGGTCCCACCAATGCCCAGACTTCGACCATCTTATGCACGCTTTGCGAAATCGGCTCATCATTCATGAACCGATCGTTGAAGTCGAGCATGGCTTCCCAGCAGGCGAGCGTCGTCTCCAATCGCCGTTCATCCTTGTCGACTTCGACAGGAACAGGTGCGCCGAAGGACTCGACGAAGCGGCGAATCCTGGTCAGAGAATTGTGCCCGCGCGGGTCCAGGATGAAGTTCTCGCTCGGGAACTTGCCGTCCCGCTGCAGGTCGATGACGTCGCGCATCCGCTTGACGGCCGGTTCGGCGCCGGCAAGATCGGGAACGCCCGGCGATCGCCTGATACCCTCGGCCGGTCGCTGGATCTCGGTCTCGGCGCGCATCTCCTCGAAAAAGTCGTCGCTGTTCCTGCCGGCAATCTCATTCGCCGTCACCAGCATGATGTTCATGCCGAAACTGTCCGGGTTCTGCGAGGGATGCCGATACCACTCCAGCACCCTGATCTCTGCCAGGGCCGTGGAGCGTGCAACGATATCTTTCAGGATGAACTCCCAAGATGTTTCGCTCAGGTCGACCGCAACCGTTTTTCCCGGCTCGTCCTCTTCGCACCAGGATTTCCAGACCCGCGCGATGATCCGGTTGATCTCGCTATGCGCAACAGCGCGCGACATCATATAGGCATTGGTGAGTTCGTGTGCCGGGATGCGCAAGTGGCTCGCCACGCCGCGGTCGCTATAGAGCAGCAGACCGCTGTCGGTCTCGCCGGCGTCGAAGACATGCGAGAGCACGAGGCGTTCAAGCAGGGTCATGTCGTCGAGCGGGATCGCCGGCGTGATGACGACGGTCGTTTCAAGGTCATTCATGGGTTTCTCCTTCCGGAAATGGAAAACCCGGCGCTATTGCCGGGCTAGTCGATGGTTTCGAGATGCAGTTGGGACGCCTATTCGGCTTCACCTGCCGGTTATGTCGCGTTCACGCGGCGGCCACGTCCGGCAGGTAGCGCAGATGCACCGGGAGCTTGGCGGCGATCTCCTCGTCGGTCATGGCTTCGAGCAGTTTCGGGACGCTGCCCAGTTTGCCACCGAAGAAGTGAACAGTGCGCCGGCCGCGCGATGCATGAGGCCAGCGATAGTCGGCGTAGCCGCGATAGAGTTCCGCAGTGCTGCTCCAGATGTGCTCGAGACGTTCCTCCCGCGTCATCGCCTGCACCGGCCGGCTCTCGCGTTCGATGATGGCGAGACGCATCCGCTCGACGGAGACATCGTCGGAAAGATCGCAGTAGCCATGGAAGTAGCGGATGGCATCATCGATGCGCAGCGCGAAAAACACTGATGTCACCGATCCGGTGAGGAATTGCCAGAGCGCGAACATCGAGCCACGGATCCAGAGGGGCGGCTCCACAGCGAACATATAGTCGTGCTCGGCCTCGCCGATCTCGAACCATTCCCCGGCATAGAGCACTGTTGCGTCATCAGCGCGGCGGTGGACGCGCCCGGCATGGCGGTCGAACATGCGATACATCTGGCGGCGGTCAGCAATGCCCTGGAAAACCTTGCGGATTGCGGGTGCTGTGGTCATGTACGGCTCCTTCGGGGTTGTCGGACCGAAGCGCGGCGCAGCCTTCTCGACCTCGCCTTTTCCTTCAGTCCTCTGTTACCCCTTCTCGACCGCCGGCATCGCGATCGGCCGGGTCAAGGGCCGGCTCGCCGGGCAAAGCCTCCCCTTGACGCGGACGGCGCGCATGCGGCAAGCCTCCCCTTCTTCCTTTCAATCCTTTCTTCGCTGCTCTTTTCCTTGAGCACCTCGTTCCAGTCCTCGGCCAACGGCCGCAGCCGTTGCCACCTGCACCCAGACACCTCGGCGAGCGCCCGCAGGCGCTCCGAGAAGGTCTCACCTTGCGCGTTGGCATCCGTCGCCGCAACCAGAAGCGCACCCGGTCGTGTGGCAAGGTTGCGGAGAGCGGCGTCGGTTTGGGGCGACCAGCCACCACCCGTGCTGACATAGACCGTCCCGTCCCGGATGCCTTCGATCGCCGCAAGGCTCATTGCATCAATCGCGGCTTCGGCCACGCAGAGGCGCAACGCCGTTGGCGGGCCAAACCGGAAGAGCGTCTTCGTTCCGCCGCTGGAAAAACCTCGCCATTCAGGACCGCGCTCCTCCCATCCGCAAACGACACCTCGCCCATCGACGTGCGCCGCCCACATGCTCCCGCAGGGGCCCTCGCGAAGGAGATCCGCCGAGACCACGGCTGCAATGATATTGACGGGGAGATATCGTTGATCGGAGAGATAGCGCCAGGTGTACGAACCGGGCCATGGCCGCCGACGTGCCACCCATCGCTGCGGCACGGACACGTCCGGCAACCGAGGACGCAGACTCTCACGCCAGGTCGGCGCCTCCGACTGAAATCCGACCAGGGCGGCGGCCCGAGCATAGCCTTCGGCGAAGCCAACGCGATCCAGGCGTTCGATCAGGGAGAACACATCGCCCTTATCGTCGCTGAGTGGATCGAACCACCCTAGTCCGCCATGAGTGACGATGACGATCTCGCCGCCGCGGCGGAATTTGACCGCGCGGCGCGTACTCTCCCTGAGGTCGATGGCGAAGCCGGCGCTTTCGAGCACCGCACCACAGCTCACCTTTTCTTTGACTGCCTCGATTTCGGATTTTTTCATTCTTTCTCGGCCGCGCTAGCGGCCCCTCCTTTTTTCCTTCCGGCGAACCTCTCGCCACTCTCACCAAAGGCCGCGAAGAGAAGACCCCTGCAAGGGCGCGGCTGGCTACTGCCGAAACTTGCAGTCAAGCCAGCCGGCCGCGGCGGAGCCTCCCTTGCGGGGGGCAGCTCGCTCGCGGCAACCGAGACGGCAAGGCCGGCTCAATGAGCCGGCCAGAGGAAGAATTCATGGATGACGTCAAGATTGTCATCAGCGTCGATTTCGCCGGAGGGGACGACGCCGTATTCTCCGCCGATCTGTAAGACCGTGACCGGGTCCAAAAGGTCGCGAGAGCGCTGGAATGCGTGGTATTATGCGAGTGAAAGGTCGTGTAACATCGTTTTGGCTCGATCAGAGAGCGGGCCAATTCCCGCTCGATGGCGCCTTGACGGATCGGGACGGGTCGCGATCACCGTGAAGGCCCCGATCGAAGGGACCCAAGCTTGCCAGCTGACCACGAAGCGGGTTCGGGTTGATCGCCTGAGACCCGAGCTTGGCTAGAACGTCATCCCAATAGAGCGGGATTGGTTCACCGAGTGGCAACGCTGGAGGCCATGCTGTTTACGACCATCATAACACCGCAAACCTGGATCGAGGAAACGTCGGCTGCGGCTGCAAGACCATCTTGAGTCGAGCGGAGTTCTGCTAGTCCACGGTGGGTCTTGGTGGATGAGTTAGATCACCTCACGCATCTTGGCGTTCTCGATCGCTTCCACAAGTGTCGATGCGCCTAATTTTGTCAAAGCGCTTGAAAAAAGAGAGGCGACCATCTCGACGGGCACGGCTTCGAGCACCGCTATGTCTCGGGAGCCTTTTCCTTCAGCTGCCCATCGAAGGCAGATTGCCTCGCAGACCGAAATCTTCATTTACCCACCATCGGCACGAAAACTAATCTGATAGACGGGCGTGCTCTGTCGGAATCAATCTGATATTTAACCGCCATTCGCTCCATCACGAATTCAGCACCTTGCTTGTCAATTGCCCTGTGCGCCAAATCGATCGCTTCGACACAATGGCAGCGCGTAGCTCTTGCCAATGACATCAAACGCGGTTTCGCTTGTCTGGGCGTAGTCTTTGATTGTTCATCGTGTTCCAGCGTTGGAATCGCGGGCGGCAAGCGCCTTCAACTCTGCAATCGTTCCCGCATCATCCCACTCCTTGGGACCGATCCAGCGCTTGAGCTCAACGCCGTCCGCACCGATGAGGATCGTCGTTGGCAGGCCTGTCACCATCAAACCTCGCATCCCGGCGCTGTCGGGATCGACGTAGATTCCGAGATTTCGTATGCCGATCTCCTCGTAGAACGGTCTTACGCGTTGCACTCCACCAAGGTCGATCGACAACGCCACCACTTCAAATCCATTCGTGCTGGCTGATGCCTGTAACCGATCGAGCGAGGGCATCTCTTTGCGACACGGCGTGCACCACGTCGCCCAGACGTTAAGGAGGATGGGCTTGCCCCCGAAATCGCCAAAGCCCCTCTCGCGGCCGGCTTGATCGGTGAATGTCAGCGAGACAGGCTCTGCGACCCCGTGGTCGACCATGCCGCTGCCAAGAGCCCACATCCCCCCGATAACGGTACCAGCTAGGAGGGCGACTGCCACGCCCCCAATTTTCATCGTGTATTTCACTATTCCGACATCTCTCGCCAAGCGGTCACATCACGCCGTACGCCCTCTACCAACTAGAGGGTCAAGACGAATCATTCTGTGCCCGTTGACCCTGAAGCCGCTTCAGCCTTTAGAAGACCAGCCAGATCGCAAGAAAGTGGAGCGTTTTGCATGGCATCGAAGACTTTGAGGATCGTGAGAAGGGTCACATGGGCGACGATCACGATCCTTGCTGTTGTGCTCGCCGTGCTGACCTGGACGCTGCAATCCGACAAGGACCGCCTCTCGCAGCAATCCTTCCCCCTGAACGGTCCATTCTCGATGGAAACCCATACGGGGGAAACGTTCAATTCGACGTCGTTGGCCGGAACGGCATACCTCGCGTTCTTCGGCTTTACGCACTGCCCCGATATTTGCCCTACGACCCTTTTCGAACTGACCGACATGATGAAGGAACTCGGGCCCGCGGCAGACAACCTCAAGGTGCTGCTGATTTCCGTCGATCCGAAGCGCGACAGTCAGGAACTGCTCTCTCAATACATGACGGCATTCGATCCGCGCTTTGTCGCCTTGCGCGGCACGCGCCAGCAGACCGACGACGTCGTCAAATCCTTTGCCGCCTTCGCAAAGAAAGTTCCCCTGGACGGCGGCCAGTACACGATGGAGCACACGGCTGGCGTCTACGTAATTGACGCGGATGGCCGCTTCGTCAGGTTGTTGCGGATGGAGGAACCTCGTGAAGAGCGGATGAGGCTCCTAAAGGATGTCACCTCGTAAAAGACTGCCTTTTTCGATATCCCGGCCTGCGCCAAAGAAGAGTGCTGCATTTCGCGGTCATGAGCGTTCTGGTAGCCGCATAGCGACTTGCCTACCGAGTCAGATAAGATTGATAAACACCACGAAAAGTGCCGCTATCATGAGGCCTGTCGCGCAGAGAGCGATGCGGACGCGTTTGATCAGATGAGGCGACGCGTGCCTCTTTCGATTGGTCCGCACCACGCTTCGGAAATGCGGATCCTGCCTATAGATCTTCTTCTTGCCGCCCACTTGATTTCTCCGACCGGCGCGAAGGATAGGTCTGGTAAAGCGCTATGAGAGGAGATTGACCGCCGCAAGTTAGCGGCGGTCCTGTGTGGTCTTCGGCACTACTTCTGCCGGATCAAGCGTGAAGAATTCGCAAGAATCCCGATGTCCGGTATCGACTGCATCGCGGCGGCGAAGATCGGCGGAATGACCCCGAACGCTGCAAGCGAAAGACCGACAAGATTGTAAAGCGCGGTAAAGGCGATGTTCATCCTGACCACCCCCATCGTGCGTCGCGCGATGCGGAAGGAGTCGGCGACGAGCGTCCAGTTCTCCCGCATGAGCACGATATGGGCCGCCTCCATCGCGACATCCGTTCCACCGCCCATGGCGATGCCCACATCGGCCTGCGCGAGCGCCGGCGCGTCGTTGACGCCATCCCCAACCATTACGACCCGATGGCCCTTCTCCTGCAGCTCCTTCACGACGCGGATTTTGTCCTCGGGGAGCAGGTTCGCCTGGAAACCGATCCCGAGCGGGCTCGCGATGGCAGCGGCCGTGCGCTCGTTGTCCCCTGTCAGAAGCTCGATCCGCGCAATACCAAGCTTGCGGATTTCCGTGATCGCATCGGAGACTTCCGGTCGCACCGTATCCATCGCCGCAAAGATTCCGGCCGGGCGGCCATCGACAGCCATGATCAGAAGTGTCTTCCCCTCATCTTCCAAGCGAGCGACATCATCAAAGCGCTCGTCCACATCCACCAGCCGCCGGTTCCCAATCTCAACAACCTGCCCATCGACGGTGGCGCGAATACCCTTGCCCGGAATTGCCTCGAAACGCTCTGGCTCACCACCCTTGACGCCTCGATCCTTAGCGTGATTGCGAACGGCCTCGGCCAAGGGATGTTCGGAATGGCGCTCGGCGATGGCCGCAAGCTGCAGAAGTGCTTGCTCCGGCGTGCCATCCAGCGACACGACATCCGTCACACGTGGCTTTCCCGTCGTCAAAGTGCCCGTCTTGTCCATAAGGACGACATCCGCGACCTTGATGGCTTCGACATACTTGCCGCCCTTGATGAGCAGGCCACGCTTCGCTGCTGCGCCGATCGAGGCCATCATCGCGATAGGTGTGGCGAGTGCAAACGAGCAGGAGCACGCGACGACCAGGACGGCAACAACCGAGAGGACGTTCCCACTCAGCAGGTAGGTAAGAATCGCGATCGTCGCGACGACCGGCAGATAGTATCCACTGAACTTGTCGGCGACCCGCTGCACCTCGCCGCGGTTGGCTTCCGCCTCCTCGACGAGCTTGATCGTGCGACCGAAGGTCGTGTCACGACCGATCCGTTCGGCCTCGAGCTTGAGATGTCCCAGTTTGGCGAGCGTGGCCGCAAAAACCTTGTCTCCGGCTTCCGCTTCTACGGGCATGCTCTCGCCCGTGATGGCCGCCTGATCGAGGGTCGCCTGCCCTTCGATCACGATACCGTCGACAGGAACGCGCTCGCCCGGGCGCACGATAACCGTGTCGCCGACCGCAACCGCTTCGATCGTCACCTCGATCTCCTCTCCACCACGCAGCACGCGCGCCTTTTGCGGCGCGAGCGCGGTCAACCCCTTCAGAAGCTGCCGTGCCTTTTCGCTGGTGAAGCGCTCGGCGAACACACCAATGCGCATGAAGAAGACGACGATCGCCGCCGTCGCCCATTGGCCGGTGACCAGGGCCGCGACGGCACCTACGGACATAAGCGTGTGGCTCGTCACCTCCAGGCGAAGGGCCGAGCGACCAACATCGAGGAAGATCGGCGCACCAAACGCGAGGACCACCGCCGTCCCAAGCCAGAGAGGGACGCGATCCGTAACCACGTCGAACAGACCAAGGCCTTCCCCAATAACGACGAGAAACAGGATGACGCCGAACAGCACGCCAAGCAGCGTAAAGAGCTGCCGTTGCAGCAGATTGCCTTGAATCATATAGGCTGTATCGGCCGCCTGAGGCGCCGGGACGGTGAAGCCGACCTTTTCCACCGTCGCCTGTAATGCCTCGCGCGTCACGAGTTTCGGGTCATGGTCGATGACGGCCTTTTCAGCACTCAGGAGCACCTCGACATTTACGACGCCGGGGAGCTTCTTCAGGGCCCGCTGGACTTTCTTGGCACAGGCGGCGCAATCCATGCCGCCAATGGGAAGCTCAAGCGTGATCATCGCGGAACGTCATACCCTGCGTCCTCGACAGCTTCGACGATCGCATCCTGCGACGTAAGGGCAGCATCAAAGCTGATTATCGCGTTGTTATCGGAAAGGGAGACCTTGACCTCCTCGATGCCCGGCAGGGCATGAACCGCCTTCTCGACTGTACTGATGCAATGGCCGCAATCCATGCCTTCGATCTTGAGATCGATGGTGGTGAGGGAAGAGGTCATATTCTGCTCCTTTGGAAAATACGCTCGAAGTGCACCGATGGAATGTGCGCTCTGTAGTCGCTACAGGGTCAAGAGCCGTCTTTCAGCTTTCGATCGTTGGGCGGTAAAGTGAAATTGACTGGCGCGCCGGGACGATTGCCCCTATCTAAAGACTGTAGTCAGTACAGGGATGAAGCTATGGCAAACCGCCCGCTGACCATCGGGGCGCTGGCGCAAATGACCGGCACGAAGGTCGAAACTATACGGTTCTACGAGAAAAGCGGCCTTCTACCCGCACCAGCGCGTACGGGCGGCAATTACCGGTCCTACGAGCGCTCGCACCTCAATCGCCTAAGCTTCGTCCGGCGTGCACGCGATCTCGGCTTCTCGCTCGATCAGATTCGAACACTGCTCGATCTTTCAGACGACAAGAGCCGGCCGTGCGGAGCGGTCGATGCGATCGCCAAGGAACATCTGCTGGAGGTCGAGCGGAAGATCGCCGATCTGAACGCATTGCGGAGCGAGCTCGATCGGATGCTGTCTCAATGCTCGAGCGGCACGGTGGGCGACTGCCGCATCATCGAATCATTGTCCCCATCCCACGAGAACATGACATGACGCTTTCAAAGCGGAAGCGCGGTGACGCCGTCGCCATCATTTCGAACAACAAGAGTTGAGTTTGCGATCATCCTCGCCCGGGCTAGGCTTGGATGGAGGTGAAACATGGCCAAGGCGATCAGGTCGTCCGCTCTCTTTCTTGGTCTTGCACTGCTCGGCATTCTGGGTGTCAAGCTGGCAATGCTCTTCGTTTGCTGGGCGACTGCTCACACGACTCTCGAAGGCCTGTTCGGCGTTGTTGCGCCTCTCGTCATCGGTCCTCTCATCGGAGCCGAAGGCTTCTTCTGGTTCCGAATACTCCATGGCGATTGAACTCTTATAACAGACTTTGGAAAAACGACATGTTGACGATTGGTGATCTTTCGAAGACCTCCGGCGTGAAAATCCCGACAATCCGCTACTATGAGCAAATGGGTCTTCTTCCCCACGCGGAGCGCTCCGAAGGCAATCAGCGCCGCTATACCAAGGAGGAGATGGATCGCCTGACCTTCATAAAGCACTCCCGTGATCTGGGCCTTTCGATAGATGCCATACGATCCCTTATCGAACTCAGCCATCACCCTGACAAACCCTGCGCGGATGCCGACCGAATTGCCCTTGAGCAACTTGCCTCCGTTCGCGACAAGATCGCCAAGCTCCGGAAGCTTGAAATCGAACTAGAGCGCATAACCTCTCACCAGCACAACAATCATGTGCGGGATTGTTATGTGATCCGGGCGCTCGCTTCACACGACCTATGCTGCTCGGATCACGATTGATCCGCGTCATCAGGGGCAGACCAGCAGACGACAGAAAGCCGCAGGCGTCCGGGGTCGATTGACCCTAAAGCTGCTAGAGGGTGTAGAGCGGGGTCGCGGGCCAAGGTCCGGATCGCGCTCCTTACTCAGAGGCTGACATGAAACGTCTTTTCACCCCTGTTCTTATGTTCACGCTTTCCCTCGCAGCAGGGCCCGCCGCATTTGCGCATGATTATAGCGCTGGTGATCTGCAGATCGATCATCCCTGGTCGCGTGCAACGCCGATGGTCGCTCCCGTTGCCGGCGGCTATCTGAAGATCACGAATACCGGCGCCGAATCTGACACATTCCTTGGCGGCAGCTCTCCGATCGCAACGGCGGTTGAAGTGCACGAGTCGACTCTTCAAGATGGCGTCGCCCGCATGCGACTACTGACCGCAGGGGTGACGATCAAACCGGGTGAAACGGTCGAGCTTGCGCCAGGCGCTACCCACCTCATGTTCATCAAGCCCACGAAGGTTTTCAAGGAAGGCGAAAAGGTCGAGGCGACACTCCGTTTCGAAAAGGCCGGCGAGATCAAGGTTGAATTCGCGGTTCAGGGCATGGGCGCGAAACAGCCGGCTGAAAACGAAGACCATCAGGGCCATGGCGCAACCCCATGACGTCGATTTACAGCCGACGTGCGCTCTTCGGATCCGCAATCGCCGCCCTGTTGGTTGGCGGCCTCGTCTCCGGAGCTCTGGTTCTTGCGAATATGGCCGAAACCGAGCCCACCGGCGGGATCGGCGGCCCGTTTGAACTGACGTCCCATCGCGGCGAGGCCGTGTCGGATAGAAGCCTACGCGGCAGGCCCTACCTCGCATTCTTCGGCTTTACGCACTGCCCGGACATCTGCCCGACCACGCTGTTCGAACTGACGGATCTCATGAAGGAACTCGGTCCGCAGGCCGATGCGTTCAACGCGCTTCTCATATCCGTCGATCCGGAACGTGACACGCAGAACCTGCTTTCGCTGTACATGGAAGCATTCGATCCGAGGATCATCGCGGTGCGCGGCACGCGGAAGCAAACGGATCAGGCGCTGTCAGCGTTCCGGGCAACAGCCAAAAGGGTCGATACCGAGGGCGGCAGCTATACAATGGACCACACAGCGGGCATCTTTCTCATGGATGCGGATGGTCGGTTCCAAGGTATGCTGGACATGCACGAGCCGCGAGAAACCCGTCTGAAGAAACTGCGCAATCTCGCGGAAGTGGGCGGGGCGTGACCTTCAAACTTTCTCGGCCAAGGCAGTTGCTCACCCTATCGACCTCCAAGCATTGGTGAGGGACATCGAACCTACCACCAGCCGTGAAGCGCCCTACAGGCGGACAAGCCGCGATTTCTTGCAAGAGCGCTGTCAACTCGTCTTGTCGACTTCGCCTTTCACCAGATCGATCAAGCCCTGCGGGCTGAAATTGACCAGCAGCTTGCCGTTGACGAAGAACGTAGGCGTCTGCTCGACATTGTTCGCCTTGACGTCCGCTAGATCGGTCTGAAGCACCTGATCAACTTCCGGCTTCACGCTGTCGAGACGGGCGCCCATGAGTTCCAGACCCGCCTCACCGGCAATGTTCCAGGCCCGCTTCATGTCAGGCTCCCCGTGAGTAGCCCACTCGGGCTGCTTGTCCACAAGCGCCGCAAGGACCGGCTCGAACTTGTCCTGTTTGCGTGCCGCCTCGAGGATGCGCACGGCTTCGTCGGAGCCCTTGTGGAATGTGGTATAGCGGATCACCACACGCACATCATCCGGATAGGTCGCCAGGATATTCTTCACAAGCGGAAAGAAGGCGCGGCAGGCCTCGCATGAGGGGTCGAAGAACTCCACGATCGTGACGGGTGCGTCTTCCTTACCCAGAATCGGCGAATGCGCGCGCACGAGCGTATCCGCCGACGCTGTGACAGAAGCCGCATGTTCTTTCTGCTGCGCAGTGTAGTAGTAGGCACCTCCTCCAAAAACAGCGAGCGCGGCAAGCGCGGTGAGAGTGATGACGAGCGCTCGGTTCATCGGGCATGCTCCCTTCGGTCGATGAGGAGGAGGAATGAAATCGCGGCGAATGCCAGAAGTGACAGCACCGGCAGCGGGATCACCTCGAAAATGGTCATCTTCGCATCAGTACAGGAAGGCCCCTTCCCACAAGGAACGACTGCCTCCGGAATGAAGCCGTAATATAGCAGGACGTGGTATGTCGCGATCAACAGACCTGCTCCACTCAGCGGCAACGCATAGCGCCATACGCCACGGTCCATGCGAAAGGCGGAAACCGCCAGGACTAGCGCCAGCGGAAACATGAACGCGCGCTGATACCAACATAAGATGCACGGCGTCTGGCCCATGACTTCGCCGATGAAGAGAGCCCCGAGCGAAGCGATAAGCGCAACCATCCATGCGAGGAACAGCGTCAGCCACCCATCGTCTTCCGATCTCTTGTCCCGAACGCTCATGCAATGTCCGATATCGCCTTGATTCCCGAATTATGGACCCTCAAGCAGCTAGAGGGTCAAGCAGCGTGACTCCGATCAGAGCGCGCCACTCTCGTCATACAGCAGGGACTGTGGGCAAAATTGTCGTGGGATCGGATCTGCGAAAGCGAACTTCAATGCCACGAACGCTCCATCGTTGGATGAAGCGCCGCGCCCCCTGCCGTAGGCACATCACGGTCAGGATAGGTCAAGCGCGGCCGGGCGGCCCCGCCTTGTCGAGGAAAGCCTTGAAGACGGCAAGCGTCTCGTCGCTGACATGGTGCTCGATGCCTTCGGCGTCGATGCGCGCGGCCTCTTCTCCGACCCCGACGGCGCGCAGGAACCCTTCGACGATCCGATGTCGCTCTCGGCTCCTGGCCGCCAGTGCCTTGCCGGCTTCGGTCAGGAAGATGCCGCGATAGCGCTTCTGCTGAATGAAGCCGTCGCTGGCGAGACGCTTGAGCATCTTTGCGACGGTCGGCTGCGCAACGCCCAGCCTCTGTACGATATCGACCTGCCGCGCCTCTCCGCCATGGAGGATGAGGTCATCGATCAGTTCGACATAATCCTCGATGAGTTCGTTGCGCCGGTTGGAGCGCGTCTGGCGGAAGCTTTCGACATGGGTATCGGCGTCAACGAGCGAGTGTTTGTTTGCCGATTTGCTGCGACTTGCTGTCATCATGCCTTTCCCGAGATTTTATCCAGTTTATTGCGAATTCATAGCCTGCGCTATGATTTTTCCGCGATCGTCATCTTTTCCGGAGGCGACCGAAGCATCAGCAGTTCCGAACATAGCTATTGCTATAACTAAGAGCATGTGCTGTTATTGCTATTAAGAACCATTATCAAAAGGACGGGACAATGCGAAACTGGCTGCCATTCGACCTCGGACGCCGAAAGCTGCTCGGTGCGGGCCTGGCGGCGGCCGGCGGCGCAGCCCTCGCCGCCCGTTCAGCGCTGAGCCAGGATGCCGCCGCCCAGCATCAGGGCCACCAGATCTCCGCGGCGTCTGACGGCAAAGCCGGCACAAGGGATGCCGCGCCGCCGCATATGCAGGCACATGGAGCGATGATCACCGTCGGCGACGTCGATAACGAGCGCAACGGCTTCGATCCGACGTCGATGCTGACCGACTGGGATCTCGGGAGCGTCTCCACCCTCCCCGACGGCCGTCGGCTGCGTACGTTCGAAGTCGAGGTCGAGGACAAGGAGATCGAGATCGCGCCCGGCGTCATGTTCCCCGCCTGGACCTTCAACGGTCGCGTGCCCGGGCCGTCGCTCCGCGCGATGGAAGGGGAGCGGCTGCGCATCATTCTGCGCAATTACGGTTCTCATCCGCACTCCATGCATTTTCACGGCATTCATGCCGCGCGCATGGACGGGATTCCTGGCGCGGGCGTCATCAACCCAGGCGAGGAGTTCGTCTACGAGTTCGACGCCCGCCCCTTCGGCTGTCACCTCTACCACTGCCATGCCCTGCCGCTCGCGCGGCATATCCACAAGGGCATGTACGGTCTCTTCGTCATCGATCCCGATCCGGAACTTCGACCAGAATTCCGCGAGGTGGCGCTCAGCCGGCTGCACGGCTCGCCCGAGAATGCGAGATGGCAGGAACTCGCCATGGTGATGAATGCCTTCGACACCAATTTCGACGGCGAGAACGAGTTCTATGCCTGCAACACCATCGCTCACTGCTACGCCAAGAAACCGATCCGCATCGAGAAGAGCCGTCCGGTGCGCATCTACCTCGCGAACCTCACCGAGTTCGATCCAATCAACTCCTTCCACATCCACGGCAACTTCTTCGACTATTTCGACCAAGGGACCACCCTGACGCCGACTCTGAAGACCGTCGACCTCATCATGCAGTGCCAGGCGCAGCGCGGCATTCTGGAGTTCACCTTCGGCGAACATGCGGACCATGAACCGGGCCTCTACATGTTCCACGCGCACCAGTCGGAGTTCACGGAGCTCGGCTGGATGGGAATGTTCGAAGTCGTGGAGGAAGTGGCATGACCGACGAAACCGCTTCGAGCCAGGCCGCATCACCTAGCCGGCGCGCCGCTCTCCTCTGGACCGTCATCCCTTTCCTGGTTTTGGCGGCGGCCATTGCCTGGCTCTTCGGTACCAATCCGCTCCGAAGCTTCGAAAACGGCGCGCCGCCCGTCGAGAACCTCACCTATGAGCGCACAACGCTCGACGGCGGCGGGGTACGGCTTCTTGTACGCGCCGGCGGCTCGGAGCCGCTGAAGATCGCACAGGTCCAGGTCGATGCCGCCTATTGGCAATTCACGCTCGACCCGCCCGGCCCGCTTCCCCGCGGGCAGTCGGCCTGGATTTCCATTCCCTTCCCCTGGGTTCTCGGCGAGGCGCACCGTGTCACCGTCGTCACCAGCACCGGCGCAACGTTCGAGCACGAGATCCCGGTCGCGGTTCCCACGCCGGAGGTGACCTCGAACGGTCTCCGGTCGCAAGCCATCCTCGGCGCCTTCGTCGGCATTCTGCCCGTCGCCATCGGCCTGATGTTCTATCCGGCGCTACGCGGCGCGGGACTGAGCGCCATGCGGTTCCTGCTCGCGGTGACAGTCGGCCTCCTCGCGTTCCTCTTAGTGGACGCCGTAGCGGAGGCCTTCGAGCTTGCCGGCGCATCCGCACCCGTCTTCCAGGGTGGCGCAATGGTGGTCTTTGCCGCCGCCGCGTCCTTCCTGTTACTAATGGCCGTCTCGCGGCGGGGCGGACGGCCGAGCGGCGTGGCGCTCGCCACCTACATCGCAATCGGCATAGGCCTGCACAACATGGGCGAGGGCCTTGCCATCGGAGGCGCCTTCGCGGCCGGCTCCGCAGGCCTCGGCACCTTCCTCGTCATGGGCTTCACGCTGCACAACATCACCGAAGGCATAGGCATCGCCGCACCGCTCCTCAAGATCAGACCCACCTTCCGCCAGTTCGTACTGTTGACGCTGATCGCCGGCGGCCCGGCCGTGCTCGGCATGTGGATCGGCAGCCTCGCCTACGCCCCCCATTGGTCGGCACTTGCGCTCGCGATCGGTGCCGGCGCCATTCTCCAGGTCATCATCGAGGTGACGCTGTTCATGCTCCGCAACGACGAGGACCGTACGGACATCCTGTTCTCGAAGGAGGTCCTGGGCGGCTTCGCCCTCGGCATCGCACTCATGTACGTGACCGCGATGCTGGTGAAGATCTGATTGGTCTATGCGCTCGCAGTGAGGAACAGGTCCCGGCGCGCTTTCTCGGCAACACTATCTGGCCGATAAACGCCCGGTGCAACGCTGGCTGTAGGCGCGGCGCAATCACGAATGTGACGCCGTGCCCACAATTGCAATATCCTATCCAGGGGGATAGGTTATGCATATGAGCGAGCACAGGCACAAGACCCATCCCGAGATCGTCAAGCGGCTGAAGCGGGCCGAGGGACATCTGAAGAGCATCATCGCGATGATCGAGGACGGGCGCCCCTGCCTCGATCTCGCACAACAGCTTCATGCCGTCGAAAAGGCGGTCACCAATGCCAAGCGCGCGCTGATCCAGGACCATCTCGACCATTGCCTCGAGGATGTGGTCGGCCCCCTGCCCGCCGACCAGCGAAGCGCCATGGCCGAGTTCAAGGCGATCACCAAATATCTCTGACCGATCGGAAACAGCATGCTCGGCGTCCTCCAGAACCGAACCTATCGCCACCTCTTTCTGGCGCAGGTCGTCGCGCTGGTCGGGACAGGTCTGGCGACGGTCGCCCTCGGCCTGCTCGCCTACGAGATCGCCGGACCTGACGCCGGCGCGGTGCTGGGTACGGCACTCGCCATCAAGATGATCGCCTATGTCGGCATCGCACCGATCGCGGGCGCCTTCGCGGAAGTGCTTCCACGGCGGCCGCTGCTGGTCGCACTCGACCTCGTACGCGCCGCCGTCGCCCTCTGCCTGCCCTTCGTCACCGAGGTCTGGCAGGTCTACGTCCTGATCTTCGTCCTGCAATCGGCCTCGGCCGCCTTCACCCCGGCCTTCCAGGCGACGATCCCCGAGGTGCTGCCGGACGAAAAGGACTATACGCGAGCGCTATCGCTCTCCCGGCTCGCCTATGACCTCGAAAGCCTCATCAGCCCCGCCTTGGCTGCAGCGCTCCTGACGATCATCTCTTTCCATTCGCTGTTCGGCGGCACGGTCATCGGCTTTCTCGTATCCTCGGCGCTCGTCGTCTCCGTCGTGCTTCCCGCGCCTTCGAAGACCGAGCGTCGCAGTGTCTACGAACGGACCACGCGGGGCCTTCGTCTCTATCTGGCAACGCCGCGGCTGCGCGGCCTTCTCGCGATTTGCCTTTCGGTCTCGGCCGCCGGCTCGATGGTGATCGTCAACACGGTCGTGATCGTGCAGTCCACCTTCGGCCTGACCCAGGAAAGCACGGCCCTTGCGCTCGCCGCGTTCGGCGGCGGCTCGATGCTGGCGGCGCTCTTCCTTCCAAAACTCCTCGACACTATTCCCGACCGCCCGGTCATGCTGGCTGGAGCGGCGGTCCTGATTGCCGGGCTTCTGGCAGCCTCGGCCGTCGACGGCATCCGCACGCTCTTGCCGCTCTGGTGTCTCCTCGGCATCGGCTATTCGATCGCCCAGACGCCCTCCGGCCGGCTGTTGCGGCGATCCGCGCATGCGGAAGACCGACCGGCCCTGTTTGCGGCGCATTTCGCGCTCTCCCACGCCGCCTGGCTCGTCACCTATCCGCTCGCCGGTTGGCTCGGCGCAACGATCGGCCTGTCCGCAGCCGCCCTTTGCCTCGCGCTCCTCGCGACGTCCGGCTTCGCCGTCGCGATGGCGCTGTGGCCAGCGAACGACAACGTGGAGATCGAGCACGACCACGACGACCTGCCTGTCGATCACCCGCACCTCGCCGAAGGAGTGCGGCGCGGCGGGCATAGCCATGCCCATGCCGTTGTCATTGATCGGCTGCATCCCGAGTGGCCCTCAAGGCCGTAAGCTGTCGAACCGGTGGCTCCGGCCGCCTCGCTTTCATGATGATTGGCTCGTTGCAGTGTCTCTGTGGAAAGAAGCAACAACGATCATGAGGCCCGCACCAGCCACGATGGCCACATCGGCAAGGTTGAACGATGGCCAATGCCACTGTCCCGCATAGAAATCCAGATAGTCGGTGACCTGGCCGTCGGCATACCGGTCGACGAGATTGCCCATCGCTCCTCCCGCGACCATGCACAGTGCCAGCCGCTCAACCATCCGGCGCGAAAGAGCGGCCCACGACAGGAGCCCGGCAACGATGCATGCTTTCAGAACGGCAAAAAGCTGTGGCGCCGCCGATATCCATTCGGCGAACATTCCGAAGCTGACGCCGGGATTGTAGACGAGCACGAGATTGAAGAACGGTGTGACGGGAATGATCCGCGGCGGGTTCATCACCGCCGTGACCATGAAGTGCTTGAGAGCGATGTCCACGAGGAAGATTGCGGCGCCGAACGCAAACAAGGCGGCGAGCTCGCCTTTTCTTTCAACTACCAACCGCATGATCTACGTGCGTACGACAATGCGTGCCTTGGAAGGCACGCGGGTGTAGAGGTCGATGACATCCTGATTGACCAACCGCACGCAGCCGGAGGACACGGATTTTCCGATAGAGTTCCACTCACGTGTTCCGTGCAGACGGTAAAGCGTGTCCTCGCCATTCTGGAAGATGTAGAGCGCGCGGGCGCCGAGCGCATTGTCCGGCCCTGGCTCCTGTCCACCGTTCTCGACAGAGAATTTCGCAAGCTCGGGTTGGCGCGCGATCATTTCCGCCGGCGGCTTCCAGCGCGGCCACTTCTGGCGCCACTGGATAACCCCCTCGCCTTCCCAGGCAAATCCCGCGCGGCCAAGCCCAACCCCGTAGCGCATCGCGGTGCCGCCGGGCTCCGCGACATAGAGAAACTTCGAACCGGTATCGACCACCACAGTGCCGGCTGGCTCGCCCGTCGTATTGAAAACACGCTGGCGGTAGAATTTTGGATCAATTTGCCGGAAGGGAACGGCCGGCAGCTGATGACCGCCATCCTCCATCGCGGCATAGCGAGCGGCCAGTTCCTCCTCGCTCGGCACGCCCATCGGACGTCGTGCTACGCTGGGCACGGCGGAGGGGGATGTCGTGGAACAGGCCGCCAGCGCCATGGAAAGCGTCCCGAGAAGAAATCCGCGGCGCGCGACGGTGTTGGTGTCTTCAAGCATGTTGGTCCCTTTTCTCGACGCCGACTATTTACCGGTTTCAGCAGCAGCTGCCGACGGTGTCGACGTCTTCATTTCGCTGCGAATGTGAAAAGCGCTGTAGGCAATGACAGAGACTACGAAGCCCAGCAGAACAAAAAGCATGACGCGGTTCTTCCGCCGGATCATGCGCGCACGCTGTCGAACGTCACTTGGATCAGTCATCCGACGCCCCGCTGACAGCAGACGTGCCCGAATAGGGATCGGCAAGCGCAGCCTCCGGCCGACTGACCGGATATTTTATGATCGAGATATCCTCCGCCAGCTTCGAGGCCCCCTGTTTCTTCAAAAGAGCCCGGAAGCTTGGATGCATTCCGCCGTCCACATAAGCGAGCGCCGCGGCCGACTTTTCGGCGGCAAGCGCCGCGTCCACCTTGCCACGCTCCGTCGCCACCATTGACAGGAGGTCGGCCGAAGCCCCGCTGGACGATACCGGACAGGCGGCGAGCGGATTGCGCGGATCGCCCCCCTCGAACTCCCTGTTGAACACATAGCGCCGTTCGCAGGCCGCGACCTTCGGCTGGCGCTTCGAAAAAGCGAATTGGTCGTAGCCCTCCTTGAGGGTGAGCCAGAACGGCATGTTCGAATCCCCTCGATGCTTGGCGAGGTTCTCCGCGGTCATGCGAAACGGATAGGCTTGGACCTGAAAGCTGTCCTGACCGCTTTGCAGCGCCTTCTGAGCGATGGCATAGATCTCACCGACGCCCTGATCGGTCATGGCGTAGCAACCCGACGACGAGCAGGCGCCATGGACCATCAGCGCCTCACCGGTGTAGCCGAGCGCAGCTTCAAGACGGTTGGGATAACCGAGATTGAACGAGACATAGTACTGCGACTGCGGATTCAGCATCCCGGCCGAGACATGATAGAAGCCTTCCGGCGCCTGGCGATCGCCTTCTTTCGTCTTGGGGCCGAGTTTGCCGGACCAGCGGCACATCGGATAGGTCTTGAAGAGCTTGTAACGGCCTGATGCATCCGCCTTCCACACCTCCAGCTCACTCTCCTGCTTGAATATCCGCACAAGGACAGGATCTTCAGGCCGCATACCCTTCTTCGCCATCGCGGCCACGACGGCGGCGGAAAGCTTCGGCGGCTCGCTGGAGAGTTCGGCGAGCTCCATGGCAACGCATCCCGATAGCATGATCGCGATGAGAGAGACGGCGAGGAATTTTGGCAGCAGAGAATGGAGCGACCGCATGAGATGCCGGGACACGAGAATAATCAGAACAAGGGAACGGGATTGCACGAAAGAAACGATAGAGTTGCGCTATTCCCCGCCCTCGGCACCATGCTCGTGTCCGTCATCCGATCCCTCAGGCATCGCAACATCGGGCACGAGCTTCTCTATCCGCGCGGCCGCCTTGAGGTCAGCGACGATCTTGCTCACCGCCTGGGCTTCCATGCCACGGCGCAACTCCGTCGACACAACCTCGAATGCCGGTGGTTCACGCTTGCGCCGCTCTTCAAGTTTTACGACATGAAAGCCGAAGGGCGTCTCCACGGGCTTTGCGGCAATCTCACCGGTCTTCATCGTTACGATCGCCTCTCCCAGCTCCGGCGGGAGTTGTTCCATTGTCAGAAAGCCAAGATCACCGCCGCTCTTCTTCGACGTCTCATCCAGCGAAACGCTCCCGGCCACCTCTTCAAAGGACTTGCCCGCGGCTATATCCCTCATCGCCGCCTCAGCGCCAGCCCTGTCCTTCAGCAGGATGTGCCGGACGCGAACCTCTTCGACCGACGGCATGGCGGCGACCCGTTCGTTATAGACCTTGCGCAGTGCGTCCTCGGTTACAGCGGCGGCGGCAGCCTTGGCGAGATAGGCCTGCCGAAGCGCCTGTTGCCTCAGGAACACCATCTGCCGCTTGAACGTCTCGTCGTTCTCCAGCCCGTCCTTGATCGCGGCGTCAGAGACCACCTTGAGGTCGATCAGCGCATCGACGACCGCGGACTTGCGTGCCTCGGGTGTTGCCTTGGGATTAGGATCGCCGAGGAACGAGGTTGCGAACGATACGTCGGATTCCAGAATCTCGGAATCTCCGACGCGAGCTGCTACCTGATCCGCCCGTTCCTCGGCGAAGGCTGGAACAGCGACCAGAAAGAGCGCGGAAAGAAAGACGTTCCTGATTTTCAGCAGCATCACTTCTTTGCTCCCGCGACAATCGGTTCGATGACGGCGCGCAATTGCTCGATCGGCATTACGCCGGTGTATTTTTCGCCGTTGATAAAGAAGGTCGGCGTCGAATCGACGCCAAGTTCCTGACCTCTGGCCGCGACCGCATTGACTTTGTCGAGCAGCGCCTGGTCGCTAAGGCAAGCCTCAAGATCGGCCTCCTTGAGACCGGTCATCGACAGGACCGAGAGGAACCCTTCCTTGCCGTCCTGAGCACGCGCCCAGCGCGGCTGGTTACGGAAGAGGAGGTCGACCGTCGGATACCATCTGTCGTCACCCGTGCAGCGGGCGAGCATGAAGGCGGCGGTCGCGCGCGGATCAAACGGGAACTCGCGGAGAATGAAGCGGACCTTACCCGTATCGATGAACTCTGCCTTGAAGGCTGGCCAGATATTCAAGTGAAAGTTGGCGCAATGCCCGCATGTCATCGACGCATATTCGATAACGGTAACCGGTGCGTCGTCGCGCCCCAGAATCCGCTCGGGCAACGGCCCCGGCTGCAAGAGGTCCGTCGCCGAGCCTGTGGCGGCCGTCTGCGCAACAACGCGGTTTGCGGCCAGCAAGGTGAA